>JACCYD010000594.1 GCA_013696695.1 Deltaproteobacteria bacterium
GACCGGCGGTTACGCGCACGTGGTCGGCAGCGTCACCAACGCGAAGCAGTCGCCCACGTTCGGTGATCTCGGCGGCGAGACGCTGGGGCTCGGCCTCGAAGGGCGCGCCGGCGGGTTCACGTTCACGCTCGGCTGGTCACGGACCTGGAGCAAGTCGCGCAGCGTCGACGACACCACGCTCGCGCTCGACAATCCGTTCGATGGCGGCGATCGACCGGTGCCCGCGGGGGTCTACGACGGGTCGATCGATCAGATCGGCATCTTGATCGATGCCGAGCTCGATCCCGGTAAGTAGCTCAGATACTTCCCATCACCGCGATCGCGAGGAGCGTCAGGTGACCGAGAATGAACATCCGGATGTCGCGCACGACATCCTGTAGAGCAGGCTTCATGCCCGGCTAACCCGTCGGAACTCGTCACTGTCGCAGTGGCCAGTCCGCTTGCCGGGGCAGGGCCAGCAGCCGGGACCGATCAGGTGAACAAGCAGCTCGGGACCGACTCCGACGTGCCGTTCAAGATCGACTTGACCTGCGCGAGCTCGCGGACCCAGAAGCAAAGCGTGTCGGCCATGAACAGATAGCCGTACTGGTAGAGCGTGTCGTTCGCGGTTTCCTCGATCAGCTTGTCCGCGAGGCCGTCGTGGAGATCGCCGTGGCGGCGGGACACGATCTCCTGTGCCGCACCCATCAGCGCCTCGGCGCGAAGCAGATCCGATTGCGCGGCCTCGGTGTCGCCCGCGAGCTGGTTCAATGTTGCGGTGTAGAGCTCGATGATGAAGGCCGCGCGCAGCCGATCCATCGCGACACCGTCGCGGAGCTCGCGCGTCCACCGGTTGTCCTCGAGGTCGAGCGCGGTGAGCTCGTCTTCGATGCCTTCGATGTTGGTCCGGTAGACGACCAGCTGCGTGATGACATCGGCCTTGAAGGCTTCGCGGCCGGCGGGATCGAGTGCCTCGAGATCCTCGAACGTCACGCGATCGGGCTGCGACACGATGTCGAGCAGGCGACCGGCATCGATCGAGGTGTCGCGACCGGCGATGTACTGCACGAGCTCGCCGAGCATCAGCTGCTCGCGTTGCACCTCGATCAGGCGCGCCACGGTGGGCACCGCCGGCCCGAGATCGGTGCCGAACTCGGCCTCGATCAACGCGGTCGACGTAGAGGGCCGTTCGTAGCTCGCGCGCAGCGCGGTGACGTCGTGCAGCCAGTAGCCCCACTCCCAGCCGGTCGAGAACAGCATGTGGTTGTCGAGCGCGCCGCAGCCCGGCTCGGCGTCGAGCATCTCGAGATCGAGCCAGCGGTTGTGGACGTAGAGCGGCAAGTACTGCGGCACCGAGATGTCGAACGCGACCCAGTACGAGGTCTCGGGCTGATACGCGACAGGCTTGCCGCTGCACATCCGCTCGAGCAAGAACTCGCGGTGCGCGGAGAAATCCTCGTGCTTGTACGCGCCGCCGGCGGGCTCGTAGAGGTTGTAGAACATCACGGTGTGGACGTCGGGGATGATCGCCGGGTCCGCGAACTTGACGAGGAAGTAGTAGATCAGGTCCTCGCCGTTGAAGTTCACCACCTGATCGGCGCCGACGTGCACGAGCGCGTGCATCTCCGCCTGCGGCGCGAGCACCGCGAGCTGGTTCTTTACCTCGTTGACCGCATCGATGAACGCCTGCGGCTCCGAGTCGAAGAACTCGCCGAACGAAAGATCATAGACATCGAAGGGCAGGTCATTCGTGACCGTGGGCAGCCGCGCGGCGATCTGCGTGGGGATGTCTTCCTCGGCCTCGTCGACGAGATCGTAGGCTTGCTGCAGATTCGCAGCACCGAACAGCTGGATGTTGAGGCCGACGCGGACGCCGCGGACGTGGGCGTAATCGATCAACTCGCGCGTGAACGGCTTCCACTCGGCAAGCTCGGCGGGCTTCAGGATGTTGTCGAGCGCGACCCACTGCAGGTAATTGCCGCGGTTCTTGATCACCCAGTCGATGATGCGATGCGCATCTTCGGTGTTCTGCGCGCTCGGCTCCCAGAACGCGAAGTACGGCTCGATCGGATGCAGCGTGTGGAGCTGGAGGCCGCGCACGCGAATGTCGGGCTTGTGGATCTCGGTGTCGACCTCGCCGATCTTGATCGTCGACGGGACGAACGTGTCGTACGGGTGGCGGAACCGCAGGCCCATGGTCTCGAGCGCGGCGGTGGTGCCGTACTGCGCGCCGAGGATGTCGGACGCGGCGACGGTGATCTGCTTGTCGTCGAGCTTCGCGAGCTGGTACGCCTGCGCGGGTAGCGCGGAGTCTTCGACGACCGTGATCGAGAAGCCATCGCTGACCTCCGCATCGACCTCGGCGACGATCAGCGGGTACTGCGTCACCCGCGCGTATTCGATGAGGGCCGGCTCGAACGCACTGGCGGTGCGGATCGTGATGTTGCCGGGAACGTTATCCCCGCAAGAGATCAACGCGAGGACGATGACGGCGCGTGCCAAGCAAATGCCCTTGGGGTACACGGCGGCAGCATGCCCCAACCGGGGTGAGAACCTCAACGCGACGTTTCAGCCGTGCTGGATGTCTCGTTCAGTTGCGGCTGCCGGCTCAGACGGCGTCGTCGGAGGGTGGCAACTTCTTCTTCGCCGGCTTGCCTGGCGCCGGCTTGGCCGACTTGTCGTCGCCGATCGCATCGTCGAGCTCGACGAAGCCACCGTAGACCGCGCCGATCAAACCGCCGAGCGTGGGCGACCACGCAAAGATGTTGTGGCCAGAGACTTCGACGACCGGGCCCCACGCCTTCACCAGGATGGCGTAAAGGCCGCACCCGATCCCGAAGCCGAACGCGGACTTGAGGATCGCGATCCACGAGGTGGAGTTGGGATCCCTGATCAGCGCCCAGATCGGCTTACCGACGAACAGCCCGACGATCGCTCCGATCAGACCGAACAGCACCCACGGATTGGTGAGTACCGGGACATCCCCCAGTGCGTGGGCGCCATAGCCCAGCGCGCCACCGATCACTGCACCCTTGAGGATTCCTACGAGGAGCTTGATCACTCCTTAATCTTGAGGGGGAAGCGCACGATCGGCAAGGTCAACGTCGAGAACGTTCGAGCGCCGAAATCAGTCAGATGACGCGATCTTGATCGCGCTCAGCAACGCTTCGAGACGTGCCACTTCGGCACGAAATGCGTCGAGATCGCGCGCTGCGATGCCGCTCGAGCGGACAGGCGCCAGCTTGGACGGGTCGATCCAGGCGCCATTCTGTTTGACCCCGAAATGGAGATGGGGGCCGGTCGACATGCCCGTCGAGCCCACGTAGCCGATCACGGTCTTGGCCTTGACCTTCTGACCGACCTTGATGTCGGCGTATTTCGAGAGGTGCATGTACGCGGTCTCGATGCCGCCGTCGTGCTTGATCTGCACGAGGTTGCCGGCGTGCCCGGCCATGCCCTTGAAGGACACCGTCCCCGAGGCCGCGGCCCAGATCGCAGTGCCGGTGGGAGCCGCGTAATCGATGCCCAGGTGTGCCACCTCGGTGTGCAGCACCGGGTGCATCCGGCGGCGATCGAACCCGCTGGTGATGCGATCGAACTTGAGCGGCGTCTTGAGCAGCGTCTTCTCCGACGATTTGCCCTCGGCGTCGAAGTAACCGGCCTCGCCCACACCGGGTTGGTAGAAGTACGTGCGGAAGGTGCCGGCCTTGCCCTGGTACTCGGCGGCGAGGATCCGCTTGTAGCGGACGAATTCCTTGTCCTTGAACTCTTTCTCGACGACGACCCGGAACGTGTC
>JACCYD010000596.1 GCA_013696695.1 Deltaproteobacteria bacterium
CCGAGGTGACGCCTTCGTCGATGAACGCCGGCACGAAGGGAGGCCCGATCCGGCGCAGCGCGGCCGCCTCGCGAGCGAACCGGATGTCGCCGGGCCGCAGGCCGATCTTGAGCGCGACCTCGGTGCCGGCACGCTCCGCGCGATACACGCGCGCGAACCCACCGGCGCCGAGAGTGCCGAGGATCGTGTAGCCCTCGATCGGCGGCGGCGGCTCGTCGGGAGCGACCGGCTCGTCGAGCGGTGGTGCGTCGGGGTGCTCGCGACAAGCGGGGCTCGCCGGCGGGCTCTCCGGAAGTCGCCTGAAACAGATCGAGCACCGCACGCGAGCCTATGCCCCGGTCGAGACGTTGCCGGAGCGCGCGGGCAGCGCCGCCTGGCGCGGCTTGCCGAGTACGCGGCGCGCCAGCCACGACGACAACCGGCGCGGGACGAACCGCACACCCCAGCACGACAGGTTGTTGATGATGCCGGGGATCACGTTGCGCCGCCCTTTGCGCATCGCCTTGATCGTCGTCGCGGCGACTGCTTCGGCACTCTTCATCGAGTTGTTCGCGATCCAGCTGTAGTTGCCGGCGCCGGCCTGCTCGTGAAACTCGGTCGTCGTGCCGCCGGGACAGATGCAGGTGGCCGACAGCGCCGAGCCGACGTCGCGCAATTCGTCGTGCAGCGCCTCGGTGAAGTTGCGAACGAAGGCCTTGCTCGCGGCGTAGACCGCCATGTTCGGCACGGATTGGTACGCACCGATCGAGGCGATGTTGACCAGGTACGTGCGCTCGACCGTACCGACGTGCGTGTCGACCATCCGGCGGCTGAGCTCGAGGAGCGACGTCAGGTTGAGCTGCAGCAGCTCGGCATCGCGCGCCCAGTCGACGCCCGCGAACTTGCGGAAGTACCCGAAGCCGGCGTTGTTGATCAGGATGTCGATCGGCCCGACCACGTGTGCGGCGTTCCACACCTCGGTGGCCGACTCGGGCTTGCCGAGGTCGGCGACCACGACGTCGACCGTGACGCCCTTGGCGCGGCACGCTTCGGCAACGCGGTCGAGCGCGTCCTTGCGGCGCGCGGTGACCACCAGGTGGACGCCGAGGTCGGCGAGCTGGTGGGCGAGCGCGGCGCCGATCCCGCTCGACGCGCCTGTGATGAGGGCACGTTTGCCGCGCAGGTCCGACACCGGCTCAACCTAGCACGCACACGTGGCTGGCTTGCCGGGGACGCTCGGTGTACGAACGGCGCATGCGGAATCTGATCCTCATCTGCGCTGCAGTCGTACTCGCCGCCTGCGGTCCGTCGGGCCGCGACACCGCACTCGCGAAGACGGCGCGCTATCAGGGCGACAAGATCGCGATCTTCGGTGCGGTCAAGACCACAACCGAGAGCAAGTACAAGCTCGCGATGAGCGACGAGACCACGCTGACGCTGCAGACGGTCGGCCGCTGGTACACGCCCGAGGGCCTGGTCAGCACGTCGGGCGAGCAGGACATCCGCCAGGTGCCGGACAGGAGCATCAACATCGTGCTCCTGGTCAAGCTGCTGCCCGAAGGCGACAACTGGGTCGTCCACGTGCAGCCGAAGATGACGCGCATCAACAAGGGCTCGCCGATGCCGGAGCCGCTAGCGCCGAACGATGCCAGCTTGCCGGGCTGGGCAACCGGCAAGGTCGATCAGCTCGCGTTCGAGATTCACGACGCGCTGAAGTCGTACGAGGTCAAGGCGGCGGGTGGCAACGTGGCGCCGCCGCCGGCAACCGATCCAGCGTCGGCTCCAGCGGTTGACCCGACTGCCGGCAGCGGCTCCGCGACGCCGTGATCCGCATCGCCTTGATTCTCGCGATCGCGATCGGCTGCGGCCCGTCGCAGCGTGAAGTCGCGCTCGCGAAGATGGCCCGCTACAAGGCGGACAAGCTGCAGCTGTTCGAGCTCGCGCGCAGCGCGGTCGAGCGCAAGCACAAGATCCTGAACTCGGACGAGACGACGCTGACCATCATCACGCGCGGTCGCTGGTACACGCCCGATGGCCTGGCCTCGCAGTGGAGCGTTCCGAACGACACCATCGACAACTCCGACGCGCAGCGCGGGACGCGACAGGATCCGTTCGACACCGGCGCTCGCCCGGCGCTGCCCGACAAGAGCTTCTACATCTCGTTGACGATCCGGCTACTCCCCGAGGAGAGCAACTGGGTCGTGTTCGTCGACTCGAAGGTCGCGCGGTTCAACATCGGCATGCCGATCCTCGAGCCCATCGACACCAAGCGGATCGACACGCCGGGCTGGGTGAACGGCAAGGTTGATCAGCTCGCGTACGAGATCTACAAGTCGATGCGCTCGTACCAGGTCCAGGGGCTGTCCGGCAGCTCGCCGCAGGTTCCCTTCGATCCGACGCCGATCACTTCCGAGCCGAAGGCCGAGCCGCATCCGGTCGACCTGCCGGGCATCAATTCCGGATCCGATTCGGGTTCGGGCTCGGGCTCGGGCAGCGCGCCCCCGCCATGACCGACGAGCTCACCGTCGAAGAGCTCGTCGTGATCTCCGACGAGCGGTTCGGTGCCGGTGGCTTCCTGGAAGTGCGCCGCGTGCGGCTGCGCAATCGGCGCGGCGATGGCTCGCTGTCGCGCGAGTACATCTCCGATTCGGTCGCGCGCGATTCGCAGGATGCCGTCGTGGTCGCGGTCTACGCGCACGTCGGCACGGCGATCCAGGTGCTCGTCCGTGATGGGCTGCGCCCTGCGCTGGTGTTCGGTCGCGATGCGTCGCGTGCGCCGCTCCCGGAGCCGCCGCCCGCGCTGTTTCTCACCGAGCTGGTCGCCGGCGTGATCGAGCGCGCCGATGTCGGCGAGGCCGGGCTGCGTGCGCGTGCCGCCGCAGAGGTTCTGGAAGAAGCCGGCTTCGTGGTCGCGCCGGACGCGATCTCGATCCTGGGTCCGGGGTTGCTCGCGTCGCCGGGCTGCTTTGTCGAGAAGTTCTACTTCGCGTGCGTCGAGGTCGATCCATCCGCGCAGCGTCCGCTCGCCGGCGATGGCTCGCCGATGGAAGAGGGCGCGCGCACCCGGTGGCTGCCGCTCGAGGATGCCATCGCATCCTGCCGATCCGGCGAGATCAGTGATCTCAAGACCGAGCTCGGCCTGCGCCGCCTGCAAGACCAGCTATTTCCTCGTCGGTGATCCCGGAGCACTGAACGGATTGTCAGACCGGCGTGCGAGGGTTTGCGCATGGACGGTCCGACGTTCCATCTATCCCGTGGCGACGCAGTCGCTTGGCTCCGCTCGCTTCCGTCCGAATCGATCGATCTCGTGATCACCGATCCGCCGTACGAGTCGCTCGAGAAGCATCGTGCGATCGGCACGACCACGCGGCTCAAGCACTCGAAGGCTTCGAGCAACGATTGGTTCTCGATCTTTCAGAACTCGCGGTTTCCCGAGCTGTTCGTAGAAGTGCATCGCGTCCTCAAGCGGAACACGCACTTCTATCTGTATTGCGATCCGGAGACGATGTTCGTCGCGAAGCCGCTCGCGGAGGCCGCGGGCTTCAAATTCTGGAAACCCTTGATCTGGGATAAGTGCCTCGGGCCCGACACCCTGGTGTGGACGGAGCGTGGCACCTGCCGTATCGCGGACATCGTCGTCGGCGATCGCGTGGCGATTCCCGAGGGCGGGACGTCGTCCGTACGTGCCACGCGTACCGTGCGCGCGCAGTCCGTGCGCCTGCTCATGTCCGATGGTACGGAGCTGGTGGCATCTCGCGAGCATCGCTTCTTGCGGAGCGACGGCACGCTCGTCGAAGCGGCGCAGCTCGCCAAGGGCGATGCGCTGTGCACACGGCCGGTCCGGCAGCGCGTGGTCAACTCGATCGATCTCGACGATGTGATTCCAGAGGACGACGCGGTCTACCAGTTGCCCGATGTGTCGTCCTGCCTGTGGTGCGGCTCCGAGTTCGATTCGCCCCGTGCCGCGGCTGCACATCAAGCGAGATGGTGCGAAGCCCCACTTTCGAAACAGCGCATGGCGGAACAGCTCGGCATTCGTCCGAAGCGACTCCGTCGCTGGATGGATCAAGGCCGCATTCCATTCGCCTGGGCGAAGGCGCTCGGGCTCGAGAGCAAGCTCGGCGAGCGCGTGCAGTGTTGTCTACAGAACGATCTCGAGGCCTGGTACCCACGTCGACTCGACCTGGATTACGAGCTCGGCAAAGTGATCGGGCTGTACGCAGCGGAGGGCTCGGCGGCGGCTAGCGGTGTCACGTTCGCATTCCACGAGAACGAGAAGCACCTGCATTCGACGGTCGCGCGTTTTGCGCGCTCGCTCGGGATCCGCGCGCGCGTTCACATCGATGGCAACACAGCTGTCGTCGCGGTCTACGCGAAGGTGATGAAGTACCTGGTCGATCACTTCATGGGTGGTGATTCGGCACGCAACAAGTTCTTCAGGCCGATTGTCTATGCAGCCCCGATGGAGTTCAGGCGCGGCATCCTCGCCGGTCTGATCGAAGGGGATGGACACTGGTCGCACGACGAGCAACGCGAGACCTACGTCAGTGCCGCACCCGACCTCACGATGTTCGTGCGGCGCGAGCTCGAAGCAATGGACCGTTGTCCGATCGTCCGCCGGTTCGAGAACGATCATGCAGGTGGCTGGAAGGTTCGGTTCGATCCGATCCAGCACGCCGCTCCTCTGACCGTGCTCGACGTCGAGGACATCGGCGAATGCGATCTCGTTGACATCTCGATCGAAGACCGCGCCGAGCTGTTCCTGCTGGCCAACGGCGCGGTCACGCACAACTGCTCGATCGGCATGGGGTATCACTACCGCGCGCGGTACGAGTGCATCCTGTTCTTCGAGAAGGGCAAGCGAAAGCTCGCCGACCTCGGCATCGCGGACATTCTCCAGGCGAAGCGAATCAACGGCGGTTATCCGGCGGAGAAGCCGCCGAGCATCAGCGAGACGTTGATCAGACAGAGCACTGATCCGGGCGCGATCGTGATCGATCCGTTCATGGGCTCGGGGTCGGTCGGCGTCGCTGCGATCCAGAGCGAGCGCTCGTTCTGGGGCAATGATCTGTGCGTCGAGGCGGTCGACATCACGCGCGGACGGCTGACGGAAGCCGGGGCCCGCGAGGTCGGCGATACGCCGAAGTCGGTGCCGAGCCCGCAGCTCGGGCTGTTGTGATCCGATGCGCGATCTGCAGGCACTGAGCGCGCCGTCAGACCATGTCATGACGAGCGTGCAATCGTGAAGCGCGGCGGCAAGGCCGTGAACCCGCGGTCGACCACCACCGGTCATGGCTTTCGCGATCTGATCGCGGCGTACATCCATCACCAGTACGGCGATCAGGGGCTGGTCGTGTATCGCGAGGTCAACCTCGGCAAGACCATCATCGCGAAGGATCGCCAGATCGACGTGTTCGTGATGCGGCCGCTCGATC
>JACCYD010000635.1 GCA_013696695.1 Deltaproteobacteria bacterium
CCGGATCTGCGAAAGGCTCGGGCGTCGGTACCGGGCTGATGCGACCCGAATAACCGCCCGAGGGGTCGACGGGTAGAGACATTCGAGACGGTCCTTGGCTATGCTGGGCACATGCTCGTCGCGGTGATCGCCGGTGTCGCGATCGCGGTTTTTGCCGCGGTGGTAGCGGCGCGTGCAGCGCGGCAAGAGGCATCGCGCGAGGCGCGCGCGGTGGTCGCGGCGGCCGCCGGCGAAACCGCGGCAGCGATCAAGGCGGCGCAGCTCGAAGCCGCGGCCAGCACCACCGCGCTCGAGACGGCAGCGCGTAGCGAAGCACTCGCGTTGCGCACCGAAGGTGATGAGGCGCTGGCCAAGCGCGAACAGGCGATCGATCGCCGCGAGGATCAGCTGGCGCGCGCGCAGGCCGCGGCCGCGGCGCGGCTCGATGCGGTCGATCAACGGGCCGATCAGGTCGATGCCGATCAGCGCGAGATCCAATCGCGCCGGGACCGCGCGCAAAACCTCGAGCGCGATGCGCAGAGCAAGCTGCACTCGGGGCGCGGCGAGATGGAGAAGCGCGCGGGCGTCAAGATCAGCGAGATGGTTCAGGCGATGGGGCAGAGCCTCCTCGATACCGCCCGTGCTCGCGCCGCGGCCGAGCTCCGCGCGGTCGATCAGCAGGCAGCGGACCCCGCGCACGATCGTGAAGCGAAGCGCGTGATGGAGATCGGCGGCGCCCGCTATCACCACCACTACCTGACCGAGCGCGCGGTCAACAACCTGCGCATCGGGCCGGATCTGGTGTCGCTGCTGCTCGATCGCGAAGGCGCGATGCACGGGGCGCTGCAGCGGGTCGGCGGGATCCAGCTGCTCGTCAACGATGACAAGAATGCGATCCGGCTCGACGGGCTCGACGGCGTCGGGAAGGAGATGGTGCGGCGTGCGATCGGCCGGCTGATCAAGAAGCCCGAGACCGTCGACGACGCGCGCAAGGATCCCGACGCGTGGGCCACCAAGGCGCGCGCGCACCTCGACCAGGAGATCCGCTCGCTCGGCAAGCGTGCGTTCCAGATGCTCGAAATCCAGCGCCCGCATCCGGAGATCGTCGAGCTGGTCGGCGCGCTCAACTTCCGCACCAGCTACACGCAGAACCAGTGGTGGCATGCGGTCGAGTCGTCGTACCTCGCGGGCATGATGGCCGCCGAGCTCGGGCTCGACGAGAAGCTCGCCCGCCGCGCCACGCTGATGCACGACATCGGCAAGGCGCTGACGCACAAGATCGAAGGCTCGCACGCGGTGATCGGCGCCGACATCGCCCGCCGCCTCGGGGAGCCGGAGCTGATCGCCAACGCGATCGGTGCGCACCACGCCGACGAGCCGTGCAACTCGGTCTACGCATATCTGGTCGCCGCGTCCGATGCGATGAGCGGCGCGCGCCCCGGTGCGCGACGCGAGCTCGCCGAAGGCTTCACCGCGAAGGTCGAAGATCTCGAGCGCATCGGCATGTCGCGACGCGGCGTGGTCGACGCGCATGCAGTGCACGGCGGTCGAGAGCTTCGCGTCTACGTGCGCGAAGGGACCGTCGACGATCTCGGCGTCGTCGAGATGTCGTCGGACATCGCGAAGCAGATCGCCGAAGAGATGACGTTCCCCGGTCAGATCAAGGTGACCGTGATTCGCGCGTTCGAAGCGTCGGCGACCGCGAGCTGATTTCCGATCCGCTCCCGCAACCCGCGCCGTCTGTAAGTCCTCGAGGAAACACCCAAGCGACTCGCGGAGGGCGTCGAGCGGAGGCAACCAACCTCTGAACGGTCAGGTCACTACGACCACGATGACCGACTCCGAGAAGTCCAAGCACCGAGCGTAATCGCACATTGTGACATCGTGCTCGCGGCATCCGCGTGCGTGGTGTGACCAGGCAAGACGAGTGACGGCGTCTTGCCTGGTCTTTTTTCGGCGAGCGCCGGGCACGCGCGATGCACATCAGCTACCTCGTGAGGGATTACGAGGAAGAGGATCCAGGAAAGCCGAGACCCGTTCGCGACAAGCGGCGGTTCAAGGGAACGACCAGCCAAGAGGCCGCGGAATCGGATCCGTGGTCACACCTAAAGGACGGCGAGCGGGATCACCACCGCCACGTGTGTTGAGCATTCGCCGATCACTCAGGCTGAGCACGAACGAGCGCGTCGCGCATCGGGCGCAGCCTGGCGTCGGCAACCTCGGTCGCGATCGCGAGCGCACGCTCGAGGAACGGGCGCGCGTCGGCGGGCTTGTTGTCGTGCACCATCGCGATACCGAGACCGGCGAGCGGCTTCCATAGATCGACGCGCGACGAGCATATCGCGGCTCAGCGGAGCGTGAGCGTCATCAGCGGCGTTCGGACCACCAGCCGCTGCGACCCACGGGCGAACCTAGTGTGGCGGCGCCGGGCAACCAGCTCGATCCGGCGCGTCGTCGACAGCACCGCGAGCATGCTGCGCGAAGCGGCGAGCTCCTGCGTCGCCCGTCGCTGACCGAGACGCTCGGTCAGGTAACCGGCGTACTCGAGGCGGGCGAGGTGCTGCTGGCGCGTCACGCTGCGCCAGTGTTCCGTCTGATCGTCGATGTCGATCAGATCGAAGCCGGCCTTCTGCAGCGCGTGCACCCAGCCGCTCGCACACGAGTCCGCGTCGGCGACGTAGGCGTCGAACAGCAGCAGCCCGCCATCGTCGAGCACGCGATGAGCTTCCTCGAGTGCGTCGTCGACGTACTGCGCGAGGTAGAGCGCCTCCATCGACACCACGGCGTACGCGCACGCGGTCGGTAGCTTCGTGGCATCGAACGCCGCGAGCTGGAACGACGGAAAGTGTTCGAGGTCGAACGCGCCGCATGCCTGCATCGCGAGCTCGAGCGCGAGCTGCTCGGGATCGACCGCGATCACCGGCCTGCGCGTCGCTTCCGCGAGCCACAGGCCGATTCCGGCGCTTCGGCCGCCGAGGTGCACCAGCGCCGACGAGGTGTTGCTGTACACCGCGTGGCGATCGAGGCGCAGCGCGAGCCGACCGAGCACGTCCTCGGTCAAGAAACTTCGCGCTCCGACGCGGCGAACGATCGCGGAGCGCAGCTCCGCGGGATCCAGCGCGTGAAGGACGGCGTCGATCTCGACGCGGCTAAGGGGGTGGTTGTGGCGATGGGCCGGGACGAGATGCGGTGCGGGCAATGACGGCGCTCCTCGGAATTTTGATTTCGCGAACGAGCACGGCTCATGCCACGGAGGGTTCGCGCAGTAATCGCGCTGTTACTTCCCCTTCGTCACGATCGGCTGACGCCCGTGGTTGCCGAAGGTGGGAAACGCTCGGACCTCGCGGTTTTGCGCTTCGCTCACGACGTGAAGCGCGCTGCACAGCACGCGCAGTCGGAGGTGGCGCGCGCTGTGAAAGCCTGTTGACCGCACGTCAACACTGATCGAGCGCGCGGCGAAGCAGTTCTCTGATCAGGCCTCGAAGCGGGCTAGCAGGCTTACGTGAAGGTGAGGTTCGCGGCTTGACAGCCCCTACCTAACCCAGCATAGTGCCGTCAGTTGCACTAAACCTTACGTACGCGTCAGGTTTGATTTTATGACCAACGAGAAGCTCATGCGCGTCGGAGAGCTCGCCAAGGCGGTCGGCAAGACCGT
>JACCYD010000639.1 GCA_013696695.1 Deltaproteobacteria bacterium
CCGCCGACCAGCTCGAGAGAGCTGCCGCCGGTGGAGGCTTGCCGCCGCCGCCGCCCGAGCAGGCTCCCGGCGAGCCGCAGCCGCGCCTCGATTACGCGAACCTCGTGGTGGCGAATCCCGATGCACCGGCGCGCGGGCGGTTGATCCCAGCGCCGCGCGATGCGCACACCGAACAAGCTCGGATCGAGGCCGGCCGCGGGCAGCTCCAGGTCGACATGCTCGCGTTGCCGCCCGGCTGCTCCGCGGCGTGGTCGCACACGTACGACTACGCGTTTGCCACCGACGGTGCGGTCGACGTGCAGTCCGACGGTGCGTGGCACTCGATCGCGGTCACCGCGAGCGCGGCGACTGCACAGCTGCGGCACGTCGCGGTGCCGCGCGAGCAAGCCGACGTGTTCCGGATCGCGACGATCTCGAACCCGTTTCTCGGGCCGCTGTTGCCGGGTCCGATCGATGTCTATGACCGGGGTCAGTTCCTGGTCACCAGCGTCGTCGAGTACGCGCCGCCTGGTGCGCGCGTCGAGATCGGGCTCGGCGTCGACGCCGCGATCAAGATCGCGCGCAACACCGAGTTTCGCGAGGAAGCCACCGGCATGTTGCGCGGCTCGCTTCGCCTGCACCACACGGTGACCATCGACGTCGACAACGTGTCGGCTGCGCCGATCGAGCTCGAGATCCGCGAACGGGTGCCGGTGACGCGCGAAGGGGAAGATGACATCGAGGTCACGCCCGGTCGGGTCGAGCCGGCCTGGGAGCCCTGGAAGCCGGATGCCGATGGGCCGCGGGCAGCGCGGTTGCGCGGAGGCTATCGCTGGCGCATCGCGTTGCCGGCAGGACAGAAGACGACGCTGCGCGCCGCGTACGAGATCAAGATCTCGAGCAAGGCCGAGCTGGTCGGCGGCAATCGGAGGGAGTCGTGAGCGAGCCGGTCGTCGCATCCGCACCGGTCGCCGCGGTAACGGTGCTCGAGGATCGCGCCTCGGTGACGCGGCGGGGAACGATCGCGCTCGCAGCGGGCCAGCACCGCCTCGAGATCGATCGCGTGTCGCCGATCCTCGTCGACAAGACGCTGTTCGCCACCGCAACCGGTGCGCGCGTGCTCGACGTCCGCTGCGAGCGTTATCTCGCGCCGTGGCGCGATCCGGAATCGGGCTCCGCGTCGCCGCCCGCCACGTTGCGTGCACAACGCGTCGAGCTCGAAGCGAAGCGCGACATCGTCGCGGCGCGCAGATCCGCCGCCGGTAGTGAAGCAACGGCACTCGCCGAGATCATGGAGGCCGCGCTGCGCGATCTCGCGGTCTCGGCTGCGCGCGGCATCTCCGCCGAGGCCGGCGTCGCGCAGCTCGCCGAGCTCGATCGCATCGAGGCCGCAGCCACCGTGCGGATCGTCGAAGCCACCCACGAGCTCGCGGATCTCGAGCGCGAGCTCGCGCGGCTCGCCCACCGAATCCAGCGCGCCGAACACGAAGCCGGCGAACAAGCCGCGAGGATCGTCGTCGACCTGGTCGCCGAGGCGGGCGAGGTCACGTTGTCGCTCGGCTACGTGGTTCCAGGGGCGGCATGGCGGCCGTATCACCGCGCGGTGCTCGATACTGCAACCAGCAAGGTCGAGTGGCAGACCACCGCGTGCATCTGGCAAGCGACCTGCGAGGACTGGGTCGATGCCGCGCTGACATGCTCGCTCGAGCGCCCGTCGCTCGGCGTCGAACCGCCCGATCTCGCCGATGACGAGCTGCGCGCTCGCCGCCGCTCGGATCAGGTCGTGGTCGAAGCGCGCGAGCAACAACACCAGACCACAGGGCTCGGGGCCTCGTCCGGTCCGCTCGAAGTCCCCGGCATCGACGACGGCGGCCTCGGGCTGACGCTAAAGGCGCCGAAGGCAACGATCCGCGCCGATGGCCGGCCGCATCGCGTCCCGGTCGGCGGATTCTCGGCCTCGGCGCAGCTCGCGCTGGTCGCCATCCCGCTGCGCTCGCCCTGGGTGCACCTGCGCGCGCGGCTCGTCAACCTGGGCACCACGCCACTACTCGCGGGTCCCGTCGATCTGGTGATGGCCTCGGGCTATGTCGGTCGCGCCGAGGTCGGGTTCGTCGCCGCGGGCGAGAAGTTCCATCTCGGGTTCGGCCCCGAATCCGACGTCCGCTTGCATCGCGACGAGACGCGCGAGCGCGACGACGCCGGCCTGCTCGGCGGCTGGAACGTGCAGACCGTCCGCGTCGCGATCCGGTTGTCGAACCTCGGTGGCACCAAGCGCGCGATCGAGATCACCGAGCGCATCCCGCTCTCCGAAGTCGAGCAGGTCCAGATCGAGGCGTCGCCCCCCGACGCATTTCTGCTCGACGATGCGCCTGGCGGCGAGGAGATCACGCAGGTCACCGCGCGTGCGCTCGACGATCGCGGCATGGTGACGTGGGCCGTCGAGTTGCCTCCGTTCGGGCGCCGCGCCGTGACACTCGAGTATCGCGTCAAGAGCCAGCGCGGCGTCGCGGGGATCTGAGGCCGTGAGCGACGAGACGCGAGCCAAAGCCCAAGCAGAGATGCTCGCGAACCGCGTCGTCAAGAACGCGAAGCATCTTGGCCGCTGGGCCGCGCGCGAGAAGATCACGTGCTACCGGCTCTACGATCGCGACATCCCCGAGATCCCGGTGACGATCGACACCTACGCCGGCGCGCTGGTCATCAACGACTATCGCTTCGAGCGCGAGGCCACCGACACCTGGCTCGACGAGATGGCCGCGGCGGTCCAGAAGCAGCTCGACGCGACCGAGGTGTTCTTCAAGCGCAGGCTCCGTCACGATCGCCGCGAGGGCGAGCAATACGCGCGACTCGACACCACCGAGGCGTGGCGCACGGTCACCGAGGGCGGCCACACGTTCCGCGTCAACCTCGCCGATTACCTCGACACCGGCCTGTTCCTCGATCAGCGGATCACGCGCGCGAAGGCCGCGGCCGAGCCGGCGAAGACGATGCTCAACCTGTTCGCGTACACCGGCTCGTTCTCGGTCTACTGCGGCGCAGTGGGCATGCGCACGACGACGGTCGACATGTCGCGCACGTATCTCGACTTGGCGCACAAGAACCTCGAGCTCAACCGGCTGGACAGCGAGCTTCTGCAATCAGACGTGCGCGAGTTCCTGCTCGCGGCGCGCAATGCCGGCCGCCGCTGGGATCTCGCGGTCGTCGATCCGCCGACGTTCTCGTCGAGCAAGCGAATGGATTACACGTTCGATGTCCAGCGCGATCACGCGGCGCTACTCGACGACGTCGCGGCCGTTGCCGACGTGATTCTATTTTCGACCAACCGCAAGAAGTTCAAGCTGACGTGGGAGGGCTCTGGCGCAGAGATCGCCGACCTGACCTATGCGACCACGCCGCAGGACTTCAAGCACCGCCCGCACCACGCGTATCGCATCAAGGTGTGAACCTGGCGCGTAGCGCGCGGATCACGGTATCGACGGCCACGATCAGCCGCGGCTTGAACTCGACGAGCGCGGCGCCGATCGCGCGCAGGTCGTCGGCCGACGGTGCGAGCAACGGGCGATGCGCGAGCACACGGGCGAGGCGGTGGGTGATCGCCTCGGGCTTGCGCAGGTCATCGGGTACGCCGTACGCGCGCAGCCGCTCGAGCAGCTTCGCGAACCGCGCGTCATCTCCCGGGTCGCGCCACGCGATCGCGGGGCTGGCATCGTGGGCGAGCCCGCGGGTGTACGCCTCGCGATACGCTGGCTCGTCGACCAGCACGCCATCGAGCAACAGCTCGACGCCGATGTGAGCAACGGCCCGACGGGGTCCGCGCGCGCAGTTGCGAGCGAGCAGCGCGGCGTCGAGCTCGCGCATCAGCCCGGTGACGACGGGTAGCGTGTGAAACGCAGCGTCGGTAGCGTGGTGGAGGTCGATGCCCACCGCGATATCGGGATCGTTGGCCTGGGCGACCCGCGCGCCCGACATCGTCGAGAAGTCGGGCAGCATCGCGCCGAGGACGACGCCGGGAGCGGCGGCTTGCCAGCTCGCGACGGCCGCATGACCAAAGAAGTTCACGCTTCCGTACTACCATCTCTGCAGACGCGTGCTGACCATCGGGATCGATCTCGGAACGCAGAGCTGCAAGGCGGTCGTATGCGACGAGGCGCTCGTCGTTCGTGGCGCACACTCGGTCGCGCTGTCGACAGCGTTTCCGGCGCCGGGCCACGCCGAACAAGATCCGCGCGCGTGGGAAGCCGCGCTCGCCCCTGCGATCGCCGGTGCGCTCGCCGCGGCGAACGCAACGCCCGACGACATCGCGGCGATCGCGATCGTCGGCCAGCTCGATGGGTGCATCGCGGTCGATGCGGCGTGCCGGCCGCTACATCCCGCGCTGATCTGGCAGGATCGCCGCGCCGTCGACCAGATCGAGAACGCGCTGCGCGAGCGCGGCCCTGGAAGCGCCGTGGTCTATGGCCTGACGGGCCAGGTCGCGGATCCGAGTCACCTCGCCCCGAAGGCGGCGTGGCTGGCCGGGCAAGGCCTTCGCGCGGCGCGGTTCCATCAGCCGGTGAGCTATCTCGTCGAGCGGCTGACCGGCGAAGCCGTGTTCGATCTGTCGCTCGCATCCACCTGCATGCTGCTCGAGCTGTCGACGCAGACCTGGGCGCCGATGCTGCTCGAGGCGTTCGAGCTCGAGGCCTCGCAGCTCCCCGCGATCCGCAATACCTGCGATGTCGCGGGCGGTCTCACCGCGGACGGTGCGCGGCTCACCGGCCTGCCGCTCGGCACGCGCGTCGCCGTGGGCACCGGCGACGACTTCTCGAATCCGCTCGGCGCGGGCCTCGTCGCGCCCGGGCCGATCGCGGTCACGCTCGGCACCGCCGAGGTGGTCGGCACGATCGCGAGCACGTTGCTGATCGATCGCGCGGCCGAGCCCATGGTCGAGACCCACGTCTATCCGAGCGGCGGCTTCTTCGTCGAGAATCCGGGCTGGCTCTCCGGCGGCGCGGTGCAATGGGCCGTCGAGCTGCTCGGCGTGCCGAAC
>JACCYD010000642.1 GCA_013696695.1 Deltaproteobacteria bacterium
CCGAGGTTGTAGCCGTTCTTGCGCATCTCCTCGACGACGTAGCGATCGCCGACCTGCGTACGAACGACGCGGCCGCCGGCGGTGCGCAGCGCGCGCTCGAGGCCGAGGTTCGACATCACCGTCGTGACCAGCGTCTCCTTGACGAGACGTTTCTCGCCGAGCATGCGCGTGGCACACAGCGCCATCACGGCATCGCCATCGATGATCTCGCCGTTTTCGTCGCACAGCACGAGGCGATCAGCATCGCCGTCGAACGCGACGCCGAGGTTCGCATCGTGGTTCTTGACCGTCTCGGCCATGATCTGCGGGTGGAGCGCACCGGCCCTCGCGTTGATGTTCTTGCCGTCGGGCTTGGTGTGGATCGCGATCACCTTCGCGCCGAGCTCCTCGAACACCGCCGGACCGACGCGATACGCCGCGCCATGCGCACCATCGACGACGATCTTGAGGCCATCGAGCGACAGGTCTGCAGGAAACGTCGACTTGCAATAAACGATGTAGCGACCGCGCGAATCCTCGAGCTTGCGGTTGTAGCCGACATCCGACGGCGCGGCGCGCAGCCCATCGAGGTCGCTACTGCTCATCAACGCCTCGATCTCGGCCTCGACGTGATCGGGGAGCTTGTAGCCATCGCGCGCGAACACCTTGATGCCGTTGTCCTCGAACGGATTGTGCGAGGCGCTGATCACGACACCGGCATCGCAGCGCATCGACGCCGTGATAAACGCGATGCCAGGCGTGGGGAGCGGGCCGGTGAGCCAGACGTCGGCGCCCATCTGAACGATGCCGGCCGCGAGCGCGGACTCGAACATGTAGCCCGACAGGCGCGTGTCCTTGCCGATCGCGATCCGCGTGTGACGGCCAGGCTGGCGGAGCCGCGCGGCGATCGCCATGCCGAGGCGCATCACGGTGGCGCCGGTCATCGGTTCGAGGTTGGCGACACCGCGCATGCCGTCGGTGCCGAACAGAGAACGTCCGTTACTCACCGATCGTTCGTATCACGGCCGTTACTTGATCGGTGTCACGCGAACGCGCTCGGGTGAGATGCGCACACCGACGCCAGGCGGGAGTCCATCGACGACGATGTCGGCATCGCGCGCTTTCGTGTCAGAGGCGCTCAGTCGGATGAGTGGCTGGAGTGTCTCCTTCGCCTTCTCGACGGCCAGGACCGCGCCGGTCAGCGTGATCTCGACCTGCGCGGGCATGATCTGCCACTTCCCCGCGTCGGCGCCATCGCCGCGGATCGCGACCGGCAAGCTCGGCATCTTCTTGGTGACCAGCTCCTCCACGATCCGAACCTGGACGGTGATTCTCTGAGTCGGGTCGATGTTGACGCCATCGGGCACCACCAGCTCTGCGAGCTGCTCGAACGAATCGGTGCGGCTCTCGAGGCTGACATCGGCCGTCTTGATCGCGATCAGCGCCGCGAGCATGCGCTCGCCGCCGCGCACCTTGATCGTGGGCGGGCTCGCCTTGAGCTCGGCGACCACGTAGCCGTGCTGTGGGCGGCCGCCGACCGACGCGGCGACCTCGACGATCTTCTCGACGCGGCGATCGAAGGCGACGCGTACCGAGCGCGGGCTGATCGACAGGACCTCGAGCCCGGGAGGCAGGTTCGAGATCATGTCGTGCGTGATCTCGAGATCGCCGGTCGGCGAGCTGCGGAGATCGAGCTCGATCCGACCGAGCTCCCGCTCGTCGAACTGCCGCAACCGCCGCCACGGCCCCTTCAGCGTGACTTTTACCTCTTCGAGCTGCTCGGAGGTCAGCACCTTGTCTGCCGGCACCTCGTACTTGACGCCGACGCGCACCGTGATCTCGCGATCCTTGTCGGTGTTGATCAGCAGGAACACGGTGACCGCGAGCACGAGCGACAGGAACTTGAGCCCGGTGTTCTCGAACAGGGCACCGTGGATCCAGCGCGCCAGCACGCTGCGCTCCGGCGGTGGCGGATCGTTGCCATTCGGCGGCCCCGCCAGCGGTGGCGGCGCGTTCTCGGGGCTCTTGCTCTGGCGCGCGGGCGACCGACCGAGCGAGCCGATGGTCTCGGAGCGCTGCCTCATCTGAGACCTCTCACGCTCGACGCGGCCGGACGGCCTTGCTCGCCTCCGGTCAAGACGCGGCCTCCGCGGGTGGCTGCGAGGCCTTCATGGACACCGACTCGCTGGCCGGCACCTGGCCAACGGCGGCGAGCGCCTTGCCGACCTCTGCCGCGGCGGTGGCTTCTTCCGTCATCTCCTCGGTGGCCCTTCCACCCGCGAACAGTCCGATCAGCGCACGGCGCAACATCACCGGCTCGAGGTCGCGCGCGATCGAGCCCTTGAAGCACAACGAGATCTCGCCGCGCTCCTCGGAGACGACCACGGCGACGGCATCGGTGTCCTCGGTGATGCCGAGCGCCGCGCGATGGCGGGTCCCGAACTCGGTCCCGAGGTCGGTGGCACGCGACAGCGGGAGCAAGGCGCGCGCGAGGTCGATGCGATGGTTCTTGCCGATCACGACCGCACCGTCGTGCAGCTCGTTATCGCGCGCCGGGACGAACAACGAGACCAGCAGCTGGCGGTTGAGCGCGGCATCGATGCGCGTGGCGTCGTCGACGAACGCCTCGAGGGCGGCATCGCGCTCGAACACGATGATCGCGCCCATGCGTGCGCGGGCGAGCTGCGCGCAGGCGGCGACGACCTCGTCGACGGTGTGCGTGGTCTCCTGCTTGCGGCCGAACGGAATCACGCCCTGCCCGATCCGGCCGAGCGCCCGCCGGATGTCCTGCTGGAACACGACGATGATCAGGATGATGAAGTACGAGATGAAGTTATCGAGCAGCCACGACACGGTGGACAGCTCGAGCCGCTCGGCGACGAAGAACGCCGCACCGATCAACACGATGCCGACGACCATCTGCGCGGCGCGCGTGCCGCGGATCGTGAGCAAGAGTCGGTAGATCAGG
>JACCYD010000648.1 GCA_013696695.1 Deltaproteobacteria bacterium
GATCGAGCATGTCGTGCGCGGCCTTCGCGGTCGCGAACCGGTGATCGCGCTCGCGCGCCATCAACTTGCGCGTGAACGCCTCGAGCAACGGATCGACGTTGAGGTACGGCACGCGCTCCGACATCGCCGGCGCGTCGTGCATGATGTTCGACCGCGCGACATCGACGCCGTCGCCATCGAACGGCATCTTGCCGGTCAGCATCTCGAAGCAGATCACGCCGAGCGCGAACAGATCGATCCGATGATCGATCTCCTCGCCCGACGCGTGCTCGGGCGCCATGTAGTGCGGCGTGCCGAGCACGATGCCCTCGGTGGTCAAGCGCTCGCGCTCGCGATGCGAGGCACCGTCGCGAAGCATCGCGATCCCGAAGTCGATGATCCGCAGCGTCGCAGTCGCGCCCTCGCGATCGACGATCACGTTCTCCGGCTTGAAGTCGCGATGGATGAGACCAGCGCCATGCGCGTGCGAAAGACCATCGCAGAGCTGGCGCACGTATTCGATCACGCGCGCCGGAGGCAGCGGCGCTTCCTCGATGATCGACGACAGCGGAACGCCATCGGCGAGCTCCATCACCAGGTAGACCAGATTGTCGGTCTCGCCGATGTCGACGACGCCAACGACATTGCGATGCTTGAGTGTCGACGCGATCTCGGCTTCGCGCTGGAAGCGCTTCCGCAGCTTCGCGTTCGCGGTCAGTGGTGGATGCAGCACCTTGATCGCGAACGAGCGCGCGAGCTTGATGTGGCGCGCGCGATAGACCACGCCCATCGCGCCGCTTCCGATCCGCTCCTCGAGCCGATATCGCTCCCCTACCGTGTGACCAAGCCCCAGCTCCATCGTTTCTCAAGAGTACGCTGAGACAGGGCTACCCGTGCGTGAGCGCTCGTTAGACAACCGTATGATCGGGGTACGGATTTTTGAGATCGCACAGCCAGGTTGGTCTCACTGGGATACGGTAAGACGACCTCACGGACGCGCGGGAGCAGCCGATAGCGGCGGCATTTTACGCGACGTCTTGATCGTGCCGCGGCTGACCTCGATGGGTACGGGCGGAGTTAGCTCGTAGCGGAAGCCGCGGGTGTCGATCTTCGCCATGAAGGACCCGCGGTACTGCACGAGTCGCCGCCAGTACTCCTTCTGCTGGCCTTTCACGACATGGTCGCGGTGCTGCATCAAGAAGTTTCCAAGCCGCACCGCCAGCTGGTTGTAGAGCCGATGGCAGCCGTGACTCGTCCCGTTGACGATCGAAGTAACGCTCGCCGAGCCGTGCGTGCCGATGCCGTTGTCGTGGACGCGATCCTCGACTTCACCCTTCGCGTTCTTCACGCGCGTGATCGCGTAGTGAGGTAGCAACACCATGCCGAACGCTGCGCGCGGCCCGGGCCCCATGATCGATCGCTTGAGATCCCAGCGCCCGTTGTAGAGGTTCTTCACCAGATCGCGATCCGGCGTCGACTTGGGAGGCAACCACGTCGGTGCCGCGTAGATGTCGCGCCACACGCGCGGGCCGACGTCGGACTCCTTCCATTTCTGCACCACGCCACCACCGGGCAGCAGCACGTCGGCCCAGCCACCGATCGTGGTCGGCCAGCGAACGAGCGCGCGTTTGGTGCCCTTGTCGTTCGCGTAGACCACGAGGTTCGGCCGATGCGCGATCATGCGAGGGATCGGGTTGTCGTCGTAGTAGACGTCGCCGCGATCGATCACCGCGGTCAGCTCCATGTGCGTTGCGTGGTACGAGGGGGGCGGCGGCAGCTCGATGGCGACCCGCACACCGCGTGGGTGACGGGTGAGGAACGCGAGCGTCTCCGCTGGTCCGATCCAGCCGAGCTGCTTCGCCGCGGCTTCGGTGGCCGCGCCGATCAGATCGGGCGCGGCGTCGGGAAGCTGCGCATCCTGCCCGCGCGCCGCACGCATCGCTTTCGGATCGAGCATCCGGCCGAACACCGGCTGAGGCCCCGCACCGGCAGTGCCGTCTTCGATCAGGCCGGTCGCGTCGACGACGCG
>JACCYD010000651.1 GCA_013696695.1 Deltaproteobacteria bacterium
ACGCCGACCACTCGCCGGGGTTCGCGATGATGTACGTGTTGGCACCGTCGGTCGAGACGTCCTCGATGACGCGGCCGAGCGCGCGGTGCTGGTACGAGACGCCGACCTTGAGATCGTCGAGGATCTCGTACTCGAAGCCGCCGATGATCTCGTCCATGTACTGCGACTTGATGCCGGGGGCGATGAGCACGCCGCTCGCGCCGATCAGGTTCTCGGAGTCGCCGATGACGTTCGGATCCGCGAGGCAGCCCTTGCCGTTCGCGGCGCCGATACCGTCATCACGCGGACCACACTGGCCACCGGACGAATCGAACGCCTGCTCGAACAGGATCTCGCCGCCGAACGAGCGGTCGTTGATGTCCATCGGGATCGTCTCGTAGAACCGGCCCCAGTGGGTATAGACCTTCGAGCGGCCTTCCTTCGTGCAGTCGTAGAGGAGGCCGACGCGGGGAGCGATGTTGTTCTTGAGCACCATCGCGTTGGTGCCGAGCTGGTTGTTGGTGAGCGGATCGACCTGGTTCTGCAAGAAGTCCGCGTAGCGCAGGCGCTGCTCTTCGTAACGAATACCGACGTTGAGGGTCAGGTTCGGCTGGATCTGCCACGAATCGCGGAGGTAAGCCGACCAGTTCAGCGTGTTGCCGACGACCTGCGTGCCCGGGTTGCCGAGCTGGCCGCCGAGGTAATCGCAGTCGAAGTCGAGCGTGCCTCCGTTGCCGTTCGTATCCGGGTCAGGGGTGCGGCACTTGTTGTCGAAGCGCGGGTCATCCATCGTCGACGGACCGCGGAGCTGAACCCAACGATCGACGACGACGAAGTTCGAGCCAACGAAGTTCTGCAGGAACGCGCCACCCGTGAACAGGCGGGCCTTGTCCGACAGGTTGTTCTCGACATCGACGCCGGCCTTGAACTCGTGGCTACCCGCCGCCTTGAGGCGCTGGGTGATGCCGAGGCGCGCGCTGCGGCGCTGCTCGGTGTCCTTGGTCAGCGAGCCCGGACCGCCGATGACGTACGCGCTGGTGTCCATCGGGCAGTTGTTCGCGAGGAACGGGAACTCGTCGCCGCCACCCGGCATGGTGTCGCGGCAACCGTTGATCGTCGCCTGGCTCTCGGGGAAGCCGGTGCCAGCGCCGGTGGGCGCCCACAGGCCGAGGCTACCGTCGAGGAGGATCTGGCGCGGGTCATTCGCGAAGATCGGATCGAACGCCTCGGCGTTGATGTAATCGCGGTGCCAACCGACGATCGCTTCGATCTCGGTCTTGTTGTCGTTGAACTTCGACGTCCACTTCGCCGAGATGTCGGTGGTCAGCTGGTTGGCCTTGAAGCCACTCACTGCCGGACCGAAGATGCCGGGGCTCTTCGCCGAACCCGGCAGCGCCTGGATGGCGAGCTGTCCCTGGTTCTGCGGGTTGAGCGCGTAGTTGATCTTGCCGAGGATGTTGTAGGCCGTCGACGTGCGGCTACGGATCTCGGTGTCGAGGTCCTTGGTGATGAAGAAGCCGGTCTCCGGGTCGATGTCGGCTGCGCCGTCGGCGAAGCCGCCCATCGCCGCGAGTCGCGCATCGCAGCCCGACAGCTGACCGTTGGCCTGGAGGGCGCGGCAGTCGGTCTGGCTCTTCGTGGTGCGCTCGATGTCGAGCTTGCTGAACGCTGGCGCAAAGCCGACGTAGAACCAGAGCTTGTCCTTGATGATCGGACCGCCCATCTCGAAGCCGAAGTCGGCGTCGTAGACGACGTTCGCGTTGGTATCGATCGAGGCCGCGTTGGTGGGCGTACGCTCGCTGTTGAAGGTGAAGATGCCCGGCTGGAAGTAGCCGAACACCGAGCCCTTGAACTCGTTCGAGCCCGACTTGGTGACGACGTTGATGACGCCACCCGTCGCGCGACCGAACTCGGCGTTGTAGCCGCCAGTGATGACTTCGATCTCTTCGATGAAGTCGTTGATGACCGGCGAACCGACGGTGCCGAAGGTCAGGCCCGTCGTGTTGACGCCGTCGACGTAGTACTGGTTCTCGAGCGACGAAGAGCCCGAGAACGAGATGCCGACGCCGTCACCCTGCGAACCGGCCGCGGCACCGAGTGCCGACTCGAACGTACGGCCCGGAACCGGGATGTTCTTGAGGTAGTTCTTGTCGATCGTGATGCCCTGCGTGGTCGAGGTCGGGTCGATCGTCGGAGCGGTGTCCTGGATCTTGACGACTTCGCCGCCGGCCTTGCCCTGATCGAGCTTCTGGAACACCGGTGTCGTGCGGTTGACGCCGACGCCGACGCCACTGCGCTCGACCGTGAGCTCGAGGTAGTAGAACGTCACGAGGTAGTCGCCCGGTGGCAGCGGCGAGATCTTGTAGAAGCCGTTCTCGTCGGTGATCGCCGTCTGGGCGCCCTGCAGCGACGTCGAGGTCACCGTCACGGTGACACCGACCAGCTTTTCGCCGGTCTTGACGTCGACGACGGTGCCCTGGATGGCGCCAGAGGTCGCGCTCTGCGCGACCGCGACGTCGGTTTGGTAGAGTTGCGTGCCCAGAAGCGATGGTCCGAGCATCGCCATCGCGAGGAGAATCTTGTTGTTGGTCTTCATGGTCTTCTCGCTTGGCTCAGGTGCCGGTGGTGAAGGTAAAGACCTGCGGCGCCGGGGGCGGCTGGTCGAACGTGTCGGTCACGCTCTGGGTGACGGTGAGCGTGTATTCGGTGGTCGCCGACAGACCACCACCACCGATGGTGATCAAGATGACCTGCGGCATCGTCGGATCGATCGTCACGGTGAACGTCGGCTGTGGGCCGGTGGTCGCGACGAGCGTGATGTTCGTGGCGGTGACGGTGCCGAGCTCGAGCGGCACGGTCGCCGTCATCACGATCGGAGCCGTCCGCGAGATCGCCATCGCGCCGTTCAGGAAGGTCGGCCGCACGTCGAGCACTTCGGTCTGGAACGAGAAGTTGCCCATGTCGCCCGGCTCGCAATCCTGGGTGACGTCGCCGTTGGGCGGCGCGCACACCTGGAGGCCCTGCTTGTCGACAACCGAGTCGGAGAAGATCAGCTGGCAGTTGAGGTTCGTGGGGAGCGGGCCGTCGGGCGCCAGGATGATCGCCGGGCCGAGCGCGTCGAAGCCGCCCTGGGCGGGGCGATTCTGATCGCCGGACGGGTTCCAGAAGCTGTTCTCGAGGCTGATCGGAACGTCGATCGTACCGCAGCGAAGGCCGACCGAGCCGGCGATCATCTGCGTGTCGTCGGTCGCGCCGTCCTGGTTGATGTCGAGGACGCCAACTGGCAAGCCCTCGGCGACCAGCGCACCGGTGCTCGACGAGCAGCCGCCAGCGATCGCGCAGATGCAGACGGCCGTCGGGCCGCCGCACGACTGCGGCAACACGTCGTCGGCGACCGCGCAGCGCGCGATGTCGTCCGGCGTCGCGCCGAGCGGCACGCGCGCGAACGAGTCGTCGTCGACCGCGGAGCGGCAGGCGATCTCCTCGAGGTTGTTGCCAACCAGGAGCTCGTCGATCACGAGACGGAAGAGGTTGGCAGAGGCAACACCGCTCGTCACCTCGCCAGACTTGAGCTCGTCCGGCTGCGCCAGCTCGTGCGAACCGAACGCGAAGACGCGCTTGTTCGACGAGCTACCGTCGGCATTGAAGACCTTGTGGTTCATTCGAACCTGCCGAAGCATCGGCGGCCCCTCTGGATTGAGGTTCGTGGTGCTATCGGTATCGGTGCAACCCGCGACAAGCGCGACACCGAGACCAATCATCAACTTCGTCACCGCTTGCATAGTCTTTCTGTTCCTCCCAAGGGTCTGCGGCCGCTCAGTCAACGACGCAAAAAATTCGACCGCTTGTACTGTCCGCGAGTGAAGGCTGTCAAGCCTTCGTATCAGAGCCGGATCTCGTCGGGGAACGGATGTCTGATCACGGGGCGTGACAACGATTCGGAACGCGCATCAGTCGTGTGTCGCAGGGATCTCGACGAGCTGTGAGCGATGTCCCCGAGTGCGAGGCTCGCACCTCGATCGGTGTCGCAGGAGCGTCGTGAAATGCGATCGCGCGTACACCGCGAACCCCCGAAACCGCAAACGACGCAGACAACTCGTCCGCGTCGCAACCAGTAGTCCTCAGTGGCTTACTGGGCTGCGCCTGGCTTCGGTTCTTCTCTGACCTTGAGCGCGACCTTGACGTCGTCGTGGTTCGCGTCGGTCGCCAGGCTGCGAATCTGGTCCATCGTCGTGACGACTGTGGCCCACGGCACACCATCTTCGAAGTCGACGAACACGACCTTCTCGATGCCGGCCTTGAGACCCTCGATCTTCGGGCGCAGGCGACCGAGCAACTCGGCGGCCTTGATCACCTCGTCGGCATTGCCGTCGTTGAACACCACGTCCCCGATGACGAGGACCTTGAGGTTCAACATGCTCGCGTCCTTGTCGGGCTGCTCGTTCTGATCGTCGAGCTTCCGCGGGATCGTGAGCGTCTCCATCTTCATCATGATCGGCATCACGACGAGGAAGATGATCAGCAGCACGAGCAGCACGTCGATCAGCGGCGTGACGTTGATATCCGCGGAGACATTTTTGCTGGTGCCGCCACCACCGCCTGACATCCCCATGGCTACTTCTCCCCGCCCTTGGCGATCGCGATGTCGACCTGCGAGATCGCCATCGTCTTGTTCATGTACTCGAGCACCGGGTACACCTTTTCGTAGGTGACGTTGTTCGAGGCCTTGAAGAACACGCGACCCGCACCACCCGCCTGCACGGTGAGCGGCGACTTCCAGTGGGCGTTGACGCGATCGTCCATCTCCTTGAGGACTGCCGGCGTCACCGGACCGAGCTTGTTCTTCTCGACCCAGACATCGACGGTCGCGCACGACTCGTCGGTGCACGCGATCGTGACGACCGGCTGGTTCTTGTCCTTCTCTTCGGAGTAGTTCTTCGCCTGCGGCAACTTGACGTCGTGGCCGCGGCCCATGACCAGCGTCATCAGCATGAAGATGATGAGGAGCACGAGCATGACATCGACCAGCGGAGTGACGTTGATGTCATTCTTGACCGAGTCGATGTGGGCCTTCTTACCCGAGATCCGCCAGCGGCGGTGGGTATGACCCTGCTTGCCGGAATCGGCGGACATGAGCTACGACCGGCCCTCGCGGAGCACGTAGTCGATGAACTCGGACGACACGTCGTTCATGTCGATGACGTACTGCTCGACGCGCGACGTGAAGTAGTTGAAGGCCATGGCCGCGATGATCGCGACGCCGAGGCCGAGAGCCGTCGACACCAGGGCTTCAGAGATCTTCGGGCCGATCTCGGTGATACCGACCTGACCGCCGCGGAGCATCTGGAAGGTACCCAAGATGCCGATGACGGTACCGAGGAGGCCGATGAACGGCGTCGCCGCGGCGACGGTGGCGAGGTACGCGAGGCCCTTGCGGAGGTTCGACGTCTCGCGCTCCTTGACGCGCTCGAGCGCGCGATTGACGGAGTCGACGAGATCGAAGTTCCCGACGTCGTCGGGGCCTTCGGTCTTGAGCGCCTCGCGCCCCTGGATCAGCGCCGCGAGACCCGACTCCATGGTCTTGGCGACCGGGCTCTTCTGCATCGAGCGCGCACCGGTCAGCGCTTCGTTGACCTTGTGCTGCCGCAGGAACTCACCGAGCGCCTGGACGTAGCGAATGCTCTGGTCGCTGGCCGCACGGAACGTCAGGAGGCGCTCGGCGATCACGTAGAACATCCACACGGACATGCCGAGCATCATGATCGTGATGATCCTGACGACCCAGCTCATGTGTTCCCAGATTTCTTGGAGATCGATTCCCATGCGGCACTGTCCTGCGAGTGGTGATGTCAGCTGCTCGTTCTGATCGTTACTTCTGCGAGTAGATGAAGGTGACGGCGGTGCACACGGGCACCGCGCGACCGTTGACGAGGTACGGCTTGTAGCGCCAGTTGCGCATCTCACCCTGGATCTTCGCGTCGTACGCGCCGAACCCGGTGCTCTTCAGCTGGTTGATCGAGCTGATGTTGCCGTCGACCGTGATGCACAGCTTGTAGCTGCCGACGATCTTGTCCTTGCCCGAGCGCTGGATCTCCGTCTTGGTGACGTCGTTCGGGATGATGTTCTTGTCGCCCGCGATGCGCTGACCTTCGAGCAGCGTGGGCGGCACGTTCTGCGGCGGTGCCGGCGGAGGAGGAGGAGGAGG
>JACCYD010000661.1 GCA_013696695.1 Deltaproteobacteria bacterium
CCTGATCGTCGAAGTGCTTCGCGATCTTCTCGCTGACGATCACCGCACCGATCGTCGCATAGCCGGAGGCCAGGCCCTTCGCGACCGTGATCAGATCCGGCGTCACGTTCCAGTGCTGGAACCCGAACGGCTTGCCGGTGCGCCCGAATCCGGTGAGGACCTCGTCGGCGACCAGCAGTGCACCATCGGCATCGCACGCGGCGCGCATCCGTTCGGCGAGCGTGCCCTGCGGCGTGATCTCGACTTGCACTTCACCGGAGGCCATCCGGGTGTGGAGATCGTCGTTGGTGCCGATGTAGCTGCAGATGACCTTCTTGATCATGCCGTGCCGCAGCCACTGCGCGAGCCCCTTGCCGAGGTTGCCGGCGTTGTTCGAGACCAGCGTCAGGTTCTTCACCCCGCGATCGACGACGCCCTTGATCAGCGCCTCGGGATTTCCAGACAGGCCGAAGCCGCCGACCATGATGGTCATGCCGTCCTCGAGCCTCGCGAGTGCGTCGGCGACCGACGGCACGACCTTATCTGCATGGCGACCACTCACGCGACACCTCCAAACGCTGCGACCGCGGCATCGCCGAAGGCGCGGATTCCCGAGACCAGCTCGGTCTCGGTGATGCACAGCGGCGGCGCGAAGATCGCCGTGCCGCGCTTCGGATCGAGATGCAGCGACAACTTCGCCTGCGACAGCTCGGCGCCGAGCTTTTTCCAGGCTTCCCCATCGGCTTCGACCTCGAGCGCGGCGAGCAGCCCCTGCCCGCGGACGAACGACTTGACGCGCAGACGCGCAGCCACCGCGTCGAGCTCCTTGCGGAGGACCGGACCTAGCCGCGCCGCGTTGTCGTAGAGCTTCTCGTCGTCATAGAGCTTCATGGTCTCGAGGGCGGCGGCGCACGCGAGTGGGTGCGCGTAGTAGGTCAGGCCGCAGGCGAGCACCTGATCGTCGAAGTGCTTCGCGATCTTCTCGCTGACGATCACCGCACCGATCGTCGCATAGCCGGAGGCCAGGCCCTTCGCGACGGTGATCAGATCCGGCGTCACGTTCCAGTGCTGGAACCCGAACGGCTTGCCGGTGCGCCCGAACCCGGTGAGGACCTCGTCGGCGACCAGCAGTGCACCTTCTTCATCGCACGCGGCGCGGACCAGCGGCCAGTACTCTGCCGGCGGCACCAGCACGCCATTCGCACCCGGCACCGGCTCGAGAAACACCGCCGCGATCGAGCGCGCTCCCTCGAGCGCCATCGTGGCGCCGATGTTGGTGGCGCACTCGCGCTTGCAGGTCTCGACGCGCTGCCCGAACGGACACCGATCGCAGTAGCAATCCTGCACGTGCACGACGCCGGCGAGCGCGGGCTCCGCGGCGGGACGACGCCAGTCACCGGTCAGGGCCACCGCCCCCATCGACGCGCCGTGATAGCTGCGGTACCGGCTGATCAGCTTGAGCCGGCCGGTGACCTGGCGCGCGATCTTGATCGCGTTCTCGTTCGCCTCTGCACCGCCGAGCGTGAAGAAGACTTTCCCCCGCTCGAAGCCCGGGCCGGCCATCGCGAGCAGCCGCTGCGCGAGCTCGACCTTCGCCGGGTACACCGCGTTCGGCGCCGACAGACACAGCTGATCGGCCTGCCGCTTGATCGCCTCGACGATCCGCGTGCGACCGTGACCGGCGTTGACCTGGTAGCTGAGCGCACCCAGGTCGAGCCAGCGCGCGCCGTCAGCCGTGGTGAAGTGCGCGCCGTCGCCGCCGGTCAGCTCGAACGGCTTCGCACCGCTCTGCGCGGTCCACGTGAAGAAGAACGGATACTCGCTCGTCACAACTGCCACTTCTCCGGCGCGACGTTGTGGATCATGCCCTGCTGGATCCACAGCTCGCCGGTCGACACGTTCATCGCGATCGCGCCGCACGTGGCCACGCCGTGGGGCGCCTCGGGCGTCGCCATGTTCGTGCACACGCTGCGCGGCCAACCCTCTTCACTGCCGAGCCGCTGCCAGGCGTCCGTCAGATCCGCAACTGGCGCACGCGCGACATCTCCCTCGAGCCACTGCTGGCGCTCGTAGGTGCTGCTCGTGCCGGGCACCTTCGACACCTTCACGATGTCGGCATCGAGCGCGTGGTTGGTATGACAATACGAACCCTGCACGTCGAGCAGCTTGCGCCGCGTGCCCGACGCTTCGATCGCATAGGCATGCCGCTTGTCGGCGACGATGTAGTGATGGCCCGAGCCGATCGGGCTGGTGGCGATGACATCGCGCGCCTCGGCGGCCGACGTCCTGGTCAGCGCCTTGCGCACCATCGCCGGCCACACGACGCCGAGCGTGGCGTCGATCGAGAACAGATTATTGATCGCGATGCCGACCCGCTTCGCGTTCATGCCGGTCATGCCGAGGCAACCCGTCACCGTCATCAACGTCGCGGCCGGTCCGCGCTGGGTCTCGGGCACGCGCAACGTCATCACGTACGGGATCGCCGTCGCGTGCATGTCCCAGGTCTGCGCCAGGATGTGTCCACTCGGCGATTGCGCGTAGAGCGTCGAGCAGCCGTCAGCGTGCCCAGCACCGTGATCATGGTCGTGGCCGACATGATCGTGAGGCGGTACCTGATCCGAGGTGGGGGCCGGCTTCCAGGTCGCTGGATCCGGATCGAGGTCGCGCAGATCGGTGTAGTGGTTCGCGATCACGATCTCCTCGGGCGTGACCCCGGCGCCTTCGGCGATGCCGACCAGCTCGGCGTAGAGATCCGCGTCGTAGCTCTCGAGCACCGGCAAGTGCGCGCGCGCCGCGGCGAGGACTTGCCCGACCGTGGTGAAGCTGCCGACCTTCGTGCACAGATACGTGCGCAGGATGGCGAGCGTCGCGATCTCGCCGCGAAAACTCTCGCCGTGGATGAGGCCCCACTCGCGCGGCGATTTATCGGCAGGTAGCTCGAGCGTTCGCATCACGCCTCCTTCAGGGCTGCACCGAGTGCATGCGCGGCGGCTTCGATCTGATCGAGCGCGGGGATGATGCCGAGGCGACCATTCGGGAACCGGCGGACCTCGATGCCATCCTCTGCGAGCGACTTCGCGAGCGCAGCCGACTTCGCGCCGGCATCGATCACGCGATACGCGCCGAGACCGGCGTGGGTGGTGCCGGCGAGCGCGGCATCGAGCGCAGCCGAGGCGCCGGCGATATCGAGATGGCGCGCGGCGCGCAGGTAGTGATGCTGGCGAACCAGCGACAGCTCGTCGCCATCCCACGTCGACACCAGCGTGAGCGGCGAGCTGATGTACCAGCGCGGCGCGACGTGGAGATATCCCGTCTGACCGCCGCCCCACCACGCGAGCACGTCGGGGAGCAGGCCGAGGGCGCTCGATGCGAACACTCCCTTGCCGGTGCGGTAGGTGTGCGTGGTGTTCTCGACCGCGATCAGCGGCAGGTCGAGCTCGCTGCGCAGCTTGCCGAGCGCGACGAGGAAGTCCGCCGGAAGCACGTCGCCGGTGCGCTCCTGGACGAGCTCGTAGACGAACCCGAACACCTTGTCCTTGCCGCCGGCCGCGTCGACCGCCGCGCGCAACGCGGCGATCGTGGCTGCGGTGCCCGCACGCGCGGGATGTGGCACGCGGGGCCACGCGAAGTGACCGGGCCCGCCGGCATGCGTCGACGGATCGGACAGCGAGCGCGCGGTCGCGACGGTGTGGCCGTAATAGCCACCCTCGAGGCCGATCGCGATCTGCGCCGTCTTCCGCGTGACTCGGATCAGGCGAATCGCCTTGTCGATGGTCTCGTCGCGCGACGACGTCAGGTAGAGGTGCGGCAGCTCCGGCACCATGGCGCCGAGCCACTCGAGCGCGCGTACGGTGGCTGGCGTGACGTAGTTCATCAGCGTCAGCTTGTTGACCGCCGGGCCGTAGAGCAGGCCGCGATCCTCGAGCGATTGCAGCGACGGCGGACCGGCGGCGAACGGCCGCGTCATGCCCGACGCGAGATCGAACTCGGGCCTGGGAACCGCGACTCCGGTCGCGAAATGGCCTTCCTCACGAGAAACTCGTCGCTCCTCGCGGCGCTTGAGCACGTCGTTCTTGACGACCGGATCGGGGACCAGCGGCCCGAGCGGGATCCGGTAATAGATCGCCTGCCCTTCCGGATCTTCGTACTGGCCGGTGAGGATCGACACGACGTGCGCGCCGAACACGCGGTTGAGGTGTGTCATCTGCGCGGTGCGCCCGACGCGATTACGACCGGTGACGTAGAGATAGCGCTGCGAGCCATCGGGCTTCTTGCGTGTCATCGCGTCGCGCAGCTGCAGCTCCTTGAGCTTGCGGCCGATGCCGGTCGACTGGAACGTCGGCGCGACGGTGATCGACACCGAGTACATCGTGTTGTGCTTGCCGAGCATCGGATCGTCGTCACAGCCCTCGACGTCCTTGCTGTGCTCGAGCGGGCTGCCGATCGCGAAGGCGACGAGCTGTGCGGCGCCCGCTGGTGGTTGGGTCTCGCCGATCAGCAGCGAGCCCTCCGCGTCCTCGATCGCGGCGCGGATCTCGGCCGGCGGCGTGCGTCGAGCGGGCTCGTACACCTGGTATTCGATATCGAGGATCGCGGGAAGCAGCTCCATCGCCTCGTGGTGCGGCACCAGACGGTAGGTGACGCCGGTGGGTGGGCCGGGATGAACCTCGGCGACGACGCCATCCTCCCACTCCGGCGGCTTCTTGCCGGGATGCGCGTCGATCCACGACAACGAGCGACGGATCGCCTCGAACAGCAGATCGATCTCTCGCGCGAGGAACGAGTCCCCCAGCCGATATCGTGCGGTGCGCGTGCCAGCGCCGAACACGATCGCACCACGCCAGAATCGCTGCGCGAGGAATGCGTCGAGGACCGCGGGCGTGGGCAGATCGAACGCGAAGGCATAGCCCGATGCGCGCGGCGAGCCGACGAGATGTGGATACGCCTTCGCGATCTGCTCGAGCCGCGGGCGCACCAGCTTCTCGAGCCGCTCGGCGTTGTGCGACGTCGACACCATGTCGGCGTGGATGCGGCCGCGGACGAGCGAGGCGTTGTGCGCGCTCGCCGGCTCGGGATCCGCGAACCGCGACATCACGACGCCGACCTGCGCGCGCTTCGCGAACGTCACCGCATCGGGGTAATCGGGCTGACCGCGCTGGTTGAGCAGCCGGAACTTCGAGTGCCACGCGAACGGGCCGCCGAGGCCGAAGCCGACCTGCACCTCGTCGAACACCAGGAACGTCTGGTGGTGACGCGTCAGCAGGCGCAGCGCGCGGAAGAACCGCTCGGTGGCGTAGCGATCGCCGCCCTCGCTCTGCATCGGCTCGATCATCGTGCAGAAGTAGTCGTTGCTCGCGAGCGCCTCGTGGACCGCGACCAGCGACGCGACTTCCGCCGCGAGCAGCGCATCGTCCTTGGCATCACCGAAGCGCTCCGTCAATTCGGCGATGTCGCCCGTCGCCGCGGCGGCATAGAACCCCGACGGCGCCGGCGGGTTCTCATCTTCATCCGGCGTGTTCCACACCGGGAACGGCGCGAACTGCACCGTGTAGCCAGCGAGCTCGAACGGCGCGCGCTTGGCGGGTGAGTGCGTCGCGTGGAGGGCGAGCAGCGTGCGGCCGTGGAAGCTGCCCTCGAAGGCGAGGACCTTCGTCGCGTTTTCGCGCACGCAGTTCAGCCGGCACAGTGCCATCGCCTTCTCGTTGGCCTCGGCGCCCGACGCGACGAAGGTGACGTGCGGCAGACCGGGCACGAGCTGGCGCAGCGTCGCCGCGTACTCGGCGGCAGCCCAGGTCTCGTTGTGCGCGGTGTCCTCGTTCGCGATCAGCGTGTCGGCGAACTCGCCCTCGGTGTACGCGCGGACGACGGGATCCTCGGCGAAGCCACCGACGATCGTCGCGGTCTGGCTCATCCCGTCGATCACGCTGAGTGGCTCGTTATCGATCGACACCATCCACGGCCCGGCGGACCGCAGGTGATCGAACACCGGTGGCTTCTTCTCCTTGGGCACGCGATCGCCCGCGTACAGCCGCGCGAGCAGCGCTTCGCTCTCGGGCAACCGGCCGCCGGCGGGCCGGAGGATCTGCATCGGCCGCGGGAGCTCGACGAGATTACGCGCGGCTTCCGTGGCTTCCTCCTCGGTGTGCTGGCGATCGAGCCGATCGAGATCGATCGGCGGCAGGTGCGGCGCGAGGTGCGCGTGCGGCGTCACCACGCCGATCGGATTCTCGAGCACGGCGACCGGCACCACGACGTTGCGATGCGACCACGCACCCGCCGGGCGATAGTTGCCGCTGCGGCCGACGCCGCCAAATGGCAGCTTCGCGCTCGCGAGGTTGGTGGACCGGTTGCGATTCAGGATGCCCGAGCGGACGCGCGCGTAGATCGCTTCGAACCGCGTGTTGCTGCCGGTGAACACCGCGTTCGCGAACCCGTACGGCACCTCGCCGATGGCCGCGATCGCTTCCTCGTCGGAATCGATGGTCTCGATCGAGAGATCGGGGCCGAACAGCTCGGTGTCGGTGTAGCCCGCGATGTGATGAACACCGTCGGGCAAGCGATGGATCGAGCCGCTACGATACGAGCCGCCCGGCAACCGCTGGCCGGGGACCACCGCCTGCGCCCCGCCCTTCACCGCTGCGGCAAGTGCGGCATCGACCTTGTCGAGCGCGGCCTGGGTGACGAGCGGGCCGGCGAAGCTCGTCGCGTCCTCGGGGTTGCCGAACCGCAGCTCGCGGACGACCTTCGCGAGCGCCTCGACGAAGCGATCGGCGATCTTGCGATGCACGAGCACGCGCTCGGTGCCGGTGCAGCGCTGCCCCGCGGACAGGTAGCCGCCGACCGCGACCTCGTGCACAGCCTGACGGAGCGCGCAATCGTCGAGGACGATGCACGCGTTCTTGCCGCCCATCTCGAGCGCCGTCAGCATCTCGGGCTTGTCGAGCGAGGCCTCGAGGATGCGGCGACCGACGCCCCAGCTACCGGTGAAGCACAGCCCGCGCAGCGGCTCGGCGATCAGCGCGGCGCCGACATCGCCGAGGCCGACGATCAGGTTGAACACGCCCGCCGGGAGCTTCGCCGCGTGCGCTGCTTCCGCGTACCGCTGGCCGCACAGCGGCGTGATGTCGCTCGGCTTGACGACGACGGTGTTGCCGGCGAGCAACGCGGGCACGACGTGCGCGTGGCACAGGTGGAGCGGAAAGTTGAACGGGCCGATCACGCCGATGACGCCGAGCGCTGCATAGCGAAGCTGTTCGCCTGCCGCGACCTGCCCGGGCTTGAGATCTGCCGCCATCGCAGATCGCACGAGATCGAAGCGATTGATCAGGGTCGTGA
>JACCYD010000665.1 GCA_013696695.1 Deltaproteobacteria bacterium
CCTGATCGTACTCGTACTGCATCTGGGCGATCGGGTCCGCTTCCCAGAAGTAGTTGGCGAGCTTGTTCAGCTGAGCTCTGATCGAACCAAAGAACTTTCCGAGAATCATGGGGCCCGAACGTACGAGCCATTCCAACCTCGCTCAAGGCGTGGAGGCAACGTTCTTGATGGCTTACGTGTTCCCGCGGTCACATCGCAGACCTGCCGGCACTACGGTTCCGTCGCTTCACAGGGAGATGCGCATGTCGATTCGATGGCTGCTTGGAATGTTCGTGGTGGTGCCCTCGGTGTCGTTCGCCGACGCCAGATCAGACGTCGCGAACGAGCTCGGAAACTTCGCGCCGCGGCTCAAGCCGGGAGAGGCGCTTCCGGCATCCGTCGTCGCGGAGCCGCGCTACGCGTTCACCAACTGCACGAAGGCGATCGCGGCGGCAAAGAAGGCCGGCGTCAAGCCGACCGACAAGCTCGTCGGATCGTTCGAGTACCACCCGAAGGCAACGAAGTCGGGGGACCGCTACGAGATCACGTTCGGGGACGCCGACTGGATCTGCGCGGAGTACACCGCCCGGTTGAAGCTGGAACAATCGGCCGGCGCGATCCGCGAAGGCGTGGAGGCTGGCTCCAAGGAGAAGGCACCGCCGACCGCAGAATCGGCGAAGGGCTACAACACCGGTGCCGGCAAGGCGACCGCCGATCGCGGCACCGCCTGCCTGAAGGCGATCGACAAGCTGGTCAAAGAGGGCGTCCCGGCGACGACGAAGCTTCCGACCACGGCGGGCGAGACCACGCTCGAGGACGCGAAGAAGCCGTGCCAGGCGTTGATCGAGTACGGCACCAAGTTCGAGGAATTCGTCGCCATCGAGCAGAAGGCCAAGCAGGCCGAGCGGGCGAAGAAGTACGAGGCTGCCGGCATCAAGGGCGCGAAGCTCGCGCTGATGGTCGAGTACGACAACGTCTACTGGCGCGGGACCGGCTGCGAGAAGATCGACGACGTCGCGGTGCTCGCGAGGGCGAGCGTCCTGTTCCAGTGGCTCGAGAACGCGAACGGCACGCACACGATCCGCAAGTACGTGTTCGCGGGCAACGCGGTGAAGGGCAAGTCCGACCGCACGTTCAAGACCGAAGCCGCTGCCTACGCCGGCTGCCGCTGATTACCAGAGGACTTGGCCCTGGACGCCGATGACGACGCCGAGGTTGTTCGACGACAGGTAGCGATGGCCGACGAGATCGACCCGCGGCACGTGCAGCGGATTGACCTCGGCGGTGCTCGGGTTGACCAGGTCGTTGTCCTCGTTCTCGCAGCGGTCGCCACTCGAGCCACCGCACAGCGGAAAATCGACGCCGGCATCCGCGAACGTGATCGCGTGGTCGGTGAGCCAGTTGATGTCGACGGTGACCGCGAACTTCGCGTGATCGCCGAGCGCCGCGCGGAGCGCGAACTTCGCGCTGGTCTGCAAGTAGTTCTCGAAGTTGGTGATGCCGGGATGCGAGAGCGGCTGGACATCGGCGACGGTGGGATCGGCGTCGAGGATCAGCGAGCCGCTGCCGCGGCTATCGCCGGCAAGCGCGAACACTTCCCACATCTCGGTGTAGTCGCGGCCCTCGAAGTGGCCGACGACGCTCGCGCCGACATCGAGGCTGATCCGGTTCCGGTTGACCTTGTCGTCGAGCACGTAGGCCTCGACACCGAAGGACACGCCACCTTGCTGGCCGGCACCGGTGTTGGTGGCTCCGAAGCCGGGGTTGCCGTAGAGCGAGCCAGCGCGCTCGCGTAGCGGCACCTGATAGAACATCTCGAACCAGCCTTCGGTGCGTGCGAAGCGGCGAGCGAAGCTGGTCCACAACCGCAGCTCGTGGACGCCACGACCGACGCCGGACTCCGAGCCGGGATCCATGCTGTCGAACTTCATGATCTTGCCGACCGCGAGACGAACGTCGGCACCGAGCTTCCACGTCGGCTTGGTGGGATCGCGCTTCTGGCTCATCGGCGCGACGCCGACGCCGAGGTGGACTTGATCGACGCCTTTGCGATCCTGGCCGCGGAACAGCAGGTCGCCGGGAGTCGGTGTGCCGGGGTCCGTGGCATCGAAGCCATCGATCGGTAACAGGCCGTCGGTCACCGTCGACGAACCGTCGCGGGTGACGTTGTTCCCGAGCTCGAGCTCTCGCGCCTGCTGGATCGTGATCGGCAGCGCGACCGACACCCAGGTGTCGTGATAGATGCCGATCGCGAGCTTCGGCGTCAGCACGTGCCGGAACTGCTGGAACGTCAGATCGTTGATGCGATCGATCGGGCCCGTGGGGGCCGAGCTGCTGACCGACTCGCGCTCGATCGTCGACTTGAGGACTTCGTAGCCGTAGTCGAGCGTGACGTGGGCATCCGCGGCGTTGCCCGGATCCGCCGCCGACGGCACATCGGACGCGGGGTTCGCCCGCGCGGCAGACGCGAGCGTCAGGCAAAGCAGTCCAGGAGCGATCCTCATCCGCACTCGCAGAAGCACGATATCACAGCGGCTCCCCGGCTCGCGTTAGCCTTCGCGGTCGCGAAGCCCGAGCTCCTTCATCTTCATCTGGAGGCTCTTGCGGCTGATCTTGAGCAGGCGGGCCGCCTGAGTCACGTTTCCGCCGGTCTCCTCGAGCGCCTTCACGATCAGCTCGCGCTCGACGCGGCTGGTCTCGGCGCGGACGATGTCCTTGAGCGATCCCGACTGCGAGTTGGAAGCCTCGGCCATCTCGTCGTCGTCATCGTCGAGCGGGATCGGCGCCATCGCCCCGCTGGTCGTCGTGCGCGACATCGGCGGCGGTTCGGGCGCGCGCGGCGGCTCGGCGATCGCGAGCTGGAGATCCGCACGCTCGATCTTCTCGCCCTTGCAGAACAGCAACGTCCGCTCGATCACGTTCTCGAGCTCGCGGATGTTGCCGGGCCAGCTGTGAGCCTCGAGTGCCGCGAGTGCGTCGTCGGCGATCCCGGTGACGGTCTTCTTCAGGCGCTCGTTGAACTTCTTGATGATGTGCGTGACCAGCAGCGGCACGTCGCCGGTGCGCCGGCGCAGCGGCGGGATCTGGAGCGGCACGACGTTGAGCCGGTAGAACAGATCCTCGCGGAAGTTGCCGCGCTGGATCTCCTGTTCGAGGTCGCGGTTGGTCGCGGTGATCAACCGGACGTCGACCTTGATCGTCTTGAGCCCGCCGACGCGCTCGAACTCGCTCTCCTGGATCGCGCGCAGCAGCTTGACCTGCATCTCGACCGGGATCTCGCCGATCTCGTCGAGAAACAACGTTCCTTCATCGGCGAGCTCGAAGCGGCCCGGCTTGCTCGAGTTGGCACCGGTGAACGCGCCCTTCTCGTAGCCGAACAGCTCGCTCTCCATCAGCGTCTTCGGGATCGCGGCGCAGTTGATCTTGATGAACGGGCCGTTCTTGCGGCTCGACTGCTCGTGCAGCGCCTTGGCAACCAGCTCCTTGCCGGTACCGGACTCGCCGGTGATCAGCACGGTCGACGGCGTATCGGCGACTCGCTCGATGATGTCGAAGATCGAGTGCATCTCGGCCGACTGACCGACCAGGCCGTACTTGCCCTTCTGCTCGGCCTCCGACTCGGCGTACAGCACGCCGCGCGGCGCGGTGCGATTCGCTGCCGCCTGACCGATCGCCTTCTCGACGATCGTGCGGATCGCGTCCTGTTCGAACGGCTTCTCGATGTAATCGAACGCGCCGGCCTTGATCGCCTCGACCGCCTGACCGACGGAGCCATACGCGGTGATCATGATGACCGGCAGGTGCGGGTGAAGCTTGGCGGCGGAGCGCAGCACGTCCATGCCGTCGGCGCCGGGCATCCGCAGATCGGTGATCACGACGTCGACGTCGGCGAGCTTGTCGATCGCCTCGGCGCCATTGGCGGCCTGGACGACCTCGTGGCCGTCACGACGCAACATCGCGACCAGCACGCGGCGCAGGTTCTGCTCGTCGTCTGCGACGAGGATCTTCGCCGTGTGCATATCGTGCTTCACTCCCAATCGCGGCCTACCCTACACCTTTGGCCGAGTGGTCTGCGGGAGCCAGAGGCATCTCGACCTGCGATTCGCTCGGTGGAATCGATTCGATGGGCGCAGCGAAGGCCGACGCTTCCGGGAGCGATTCTTCGGTCGCGGGGAGGTCGCCGCGCGCCCGCGCCGCGCCGGGGGAACCGCCGTCGCCCAGCTCGGCGAGCGAGCTCAGCCGGCCGGTCTCGGTGATGTCGACCACCTTGGCCGCGGGGACTTGCTCCGCGGCCGGCAAGAACACGCTGAACGTCGAGCCGGAGCCAAGCGTCGAGCGCACCTCGATCGTGCCGCCGTGCTGGTTGACGATGCGGTGGCTGATCGCGAGGCCGAGGCCGGTGCCCTTCTGCTTCGTCGTGTAG
>JACCYD010000673.1 GCA_013696695.1 Deltaproteobacteria bacterium
GGCCTGCCTTCGATCCAGGCTGGGTTGTCCGAAGCGAGCCTCGGCTCGTCGGCAACGCGGTGGCGGAGAACCTCGAGGCACACGGGGGCCAGGCGTTCCTCGTCGTGTCGCGCCGTGGATGTTCTCCGTCAACGATCCCGTTGCGCCTGCCGGGCTATGCGCAGCGTGATCTCGTGGAGTCAACACTCCGGGTACGCGTGCCGGTCTGTCATGCAAGCGTCGTCGACATGATCGCGATCCCTGCAGGGTCGTTCATTTACGGCGGGCTAGGAGAACCGCCATCACGGGAGCAAGCGGAGTTCCCGGATGGAAAGAGCGAGCGCAAGATCGAGTTGCCTATGTTCGGGATCGATCGAACCGAAGTTACGAATGCGGCGTTCTCCATATTTGGAGAGATGTCGAGGATCACCGGCGTCGAGACGCCCAGAATTCCGCAGACGACCGGCCTCGAGAAGGCAACGGCGCCTCGCAAGCCGATCACGGGAATCGTGTGGTCGGCGGCGCGCGCGTACTGCCGTTTCCTTGGCAAGGAGCTCCCGACGAGCGAGCAATGGGTGAAGGCAATGCGAGGCGGAGAGAGACTAGGCGATCAGCCAAACCCGATGCCGCGCCGAAATTACCCATGGGGAGGCAGGGCGAATGCCATGATCGCAGCGATCGATATGGATGGAAAGGAGACCCCTGACGTCGCCGGTCATCCCGGCGATACCTCGCCCTACGGTGTGATCGATCTCGCCGGGAGCCTCACCGAGTGGACGGCGAGTCCGGTCGCTGACGAGCCGGGAACGAGGATCGTCCGTGGCGGCAACTACGGTGAGACCAAGCCCGAGACGCTCGCCGACTACATGGCGATCGAAAATCGGCGAGCCGCGAAGCATGTGTTCCTTATCGGGGTGCGCTGCGTGACGACTCCCGCTGTTTCATCGACTCGTCCGTGACTTGTGACGCCGTTTCGAGCTAGCGTGAATTGTGCGATCGGTGTTCGTGGCGACGAGTGCCTTTTTGGGGCGTATATCGACGGAGAAACCCGTTGCGCGTTCTGGACCGACGAGCCGGTCGATCACGACTTCGATCCCGCGAAGTTGATCGCGATCGATCTCGCGCAAACTCCTGGCGCGGCCGCGCTCGGCGAGATCTCGTGGGACGCCGTCGAGGTCGATGATTGCGTGAGTGGTCCCAACGGCGGGGTCATCGGGACCACGCTCGGCCCGCGTTGGCCCGAGATGTCGCTCGCCGGCGCCGTGTATCTGGAGCGGGCCTTTTGGCAAAGGATCCCCGACGAGCTTCGGCCACCGTGCCCACCCGAGGGTGCGGGCACCCGTGCGCACGAGTTCATGACCGCGGTGTACTGGCCCCACACGAACGATCCGCGGGCAGGGATTCGATACATCGGGCACCACGCGATGCTCCTCGAGCAGCGCGGCGCACTCGCGCGCGTGGCGGTCTATCCGCCGGGAACCTCGTCGCACGCCACAGCCCGCGCCTCGACGATGTGGATCGATCTCGAGTCGGTCGAGCAGTGCGACGCCGGCCCCGAGAGCTTGACGAAGATCGGCAGCGATTCGCGCGAGGGCGCGTTGTTCTTGATCGCGAATCGACTGGCCACCCAACCACAAAAGGAACTGTCATGAAGAAAGACGCCAAGAAACAGAAGTCACCCCGTTTCGCAAACCTGTTGGCGAGTGACGCACCAGCGACCACGCTGGTTGTCGTTGCAGAGGACCAGCTCGGCATGGTGGTCGGAGGCGAGGGCTCGGGACCGAAGCTCCCCAAGTCCGCGGCTGACTGAGGAGAAGTGTTCGGCGCGTTGAGGATGCTCTCCGCCGAGGCCGATGCCGTCCTCAGTGGCATCGCGACGCGGTGCGCCCCGACGCACCGCCTCTCGTCGCTGTTCGAGCTTCGCCGTGTGCTCGACGAGCAGCCGGCGAACAGTTGCTCGACCCTCGATCTGATCGGGCACTCGACGCGCGGTCACAACTATCTCCGGATCGGATCGACGCCGCTCGACCTGCTCGATCCGATCATCAGCCGTCTCTTCCGAGTCATCGCGACCTCGGGCAACCTGCGCCGGATCGGGATCGAAACCGTCCGGCTGCTGGGGTGCGAGACCGCCGTCACGATCGCCGGCCAGCGAACGATGGCATTGCTGTCGCACATCCTTCGGGTGCGCGTGGTCGGAACCCGCGCAGCGCTCCTCAAGAGCCACTACGACGGCGTCGAATTCGACCCTCGCTTCGGCCATCTCCTCGTCGAGGCCGGCGAGCTGGAGCGACCGTTTCGCAGGTTGTAGCGACTAACCTTTTGGCAGCGCCGCCAGCAGCAGTCGCAGGAGGCGGGTATCCTCGACGGGAAACACCACGCCGGGGCGATCGTTGCCATCGGGATAGACCCGCACGAACTCGCCATCCAGCAACACCTGAAGCCGATGGAACCACCCGGGCTTCGCACTCGGCAGTGCGAGCTCGCACGTGGAAGGCGTCAGCAGCCCCGGCATCTGCGCGCCGTGGCCTCGGCGCACCAGCTGGAGAACGCTGCGCGCCGCAGCGAGATCGGGGAGCAGCCGCGGATGCGCCGGATACAGTCCGAGCGGAGATGCCGGCAGCGAGTCGACGTCGAGCACGCGGCGGTACGGCTCGCCTCCGGGCTTGACCATCTGGAACAGCGGCTGGCGGCGCAGATCCGTCGCCGAGACGAGGACGTGCGCGTGGTCGGCGCGAAAGCCGGCGCCGTCGTAGGAGCCGACGCCGATCATCTGCGTCGTGCCGAACACCTCTACCTCGAGGATGTCGGCGAGCACGATCAGCGTGTGGCGACCGATCTCCGACTCGGCCGTGTGGCAACCGAGTAGCCGGATCGCGTGGATGCCGAGGCGAGGAAACACCTCGCAGTCGGCAAGCCCTCGAAAGAACGAGGTGACCTTCGATCTCGTGCCGTCGATCACCCAGTCCCCGAGGATCAAGAGCGATCGATCCGGCGTCGAGTGTCCGATCAGGTCGAGCGTCTTCGGCGTCGGTACTGCGTCGACGCGTAGTAGCCGTCCGAAGGTCTCCTCGAGGTCACTCCGCCCACCCACCAACACCGGCCTCGAAACAACTTCCTGAATACTGCGGAGCTCGGCGTCGCCGTCGCGCGTGATCAGCGACAGATGCGATTGGTCGAGGTGGGCGGTGATATCCATGACTACTTCACCTGCGGCATGATGTTGGACCCCTGATACCTGGGAAGCTTCGGCCCGCTGAGCCCCAGGCTCACGCGCGTCGGCGCGTCGAGAAACAGTGCACCCTGCTTCGGATTCGAGAGCCCGGTGCCGATCGCCGTGAAGCCGGCCTCGATCGGATGCGCGACGTTCGGCAGGTTGAGCCACCACGATCCCGCGGCCGGGAGCCCGGCCTCGAGCGACTTGCCCGCGGGCCACACCGAGACCAGCGCGCTGGTGCCTTGCTCGGCGGTGATCTCGGCGTGGAAGCCCCAGAATCGCCGATTGGCGAGCGTGCCGGACCAGTACCAGACGCTCGTCAGCTCGTAGTCGCGACACTGCATGTCGGACGGGATCCGCGGCGGCTTCTTCGCGACAGGAAGTGCGTCGTAGTCGCCCTTCTCGAGCCAGCATCCGTTGAGCAGCGAGCCGGTCGGAAACGACGGACCGATCTTGGTGTCCCCACCGTGGACCGGCGCGTCGTCGACCTGGACCTGCGCGAGCGTGATCTGCCCGTTGCGAACCGCCTGCAGATTCTTCGACAGGTCGCTACTGATCAGCTTGGTCTGATCGAACGGCGGATTGAGCGTGTTCGGGTCCTGTGGCCACCAACCGCAGGTCGTCAGTCCGGTCTGGCTCCCCACCCAGGAGCCAAACCCATAGGTGATCGTTCTTGAAGCGGGCATGCGACGTCATCCTTTTCCACCCTGGTTGTCCGCCCCCTTCTTTCCCGCCTCCCGCTGCAGTTGAAAGTCGTTGATCAAGTTGTAGAGATGCGAGCGCGCCAGATCGAGCTGGCGCGCGGTCTCGGTCACGTTCCAGTCGTTGTTGACGAGCGCTTCGCACACGACGCGACGCTGAAACTCGCGTGTCGCCTGCTGGAGCGTTTGCGGCGGTTGCTCTCCTGCCGCTTCGAGCTTTGGAAACACGTGGTGTTCGTGCAGCGTCGAGGACTTCTCGCCATGCGCGCGGATCACCGCTGCCTCGATCGCGTGAGCGAGCTGGCGCGTGTGACCCGGCCACGGTGCTTCCTGACACCCGACCAGCGCGCGGCGCGACACTGCGAGCACGGAGAGCTTGTGCTTCTTGCACGCTTCCGCGCAGAAGTGCTCGACGAGCTCGGGGATGTCATCACGCCGGACGTCCATCCCCGGCACCTCGATCGGCATCACGTGAAGTCGGTAGAACAGGTCTGCTCGAAACTGCCGCGCCTCGACCTTCTGCTCGAGGTTCGCGTTCGTCGCGCTCATGATGCGGACGTCCGCTCGGATCGACGAGGCCGATCCGAGCGGGTGGTACTCGCGCGTCTCGAGGAGTGTCAGCAGCTTCGCTTGCGCGCCTGCCGACAGCTCCGCGATCTCGTCGAGAAAGAGAGTGCCCCCCTCCGCCGCCGCCACCTTGCCCGCCACCCGTCGCGTCGCGGTCGAGTGCGCACCGCGCTCCGCTCCAAAAAGCTCGTTCTCGATGAGAGCCTCTGGGATCGCAGCGCAGTTGAGCTCGACGAACGGTCCACCCTGGCGTGGACTGTTGTTCGCGATCGCGCGCGCCAGCATGGACTTGCCGCTCCCCGAGGGCCCGGTGATCAGCACGTCCACATCCAGGTGCGCCACGTGAGCAACACTGTGCAGAAGACGAGCCATCGCGGCGGATCGCCCGATGATCTCCGCAACGCGCAGCTTCTGGCGAACGTCGCGCGTGTGATCGATCGTGCCGTCGGTGCTTCGCCGCACGAGCCGATCGGTGAGCGGCGCGAGCTGACGTGCGAACAATTCCAGGCACTCGCGATCGGCGGCAGTGAACATGCCGGGCTTGGTTCGCCCCTGCAGGTAGATCACTCCGATCGTCGGGTCGAAGCCGACCGGTGCACACAGCACCGCCTGGATCTCGTGCTGTCGAACGCTACCCAGGTCAGCGAAGCGATCGTCCATGCTAGCGGACGGTGTCTCGATCGTTTGCCCCTCCGTCAAGGCGCGACCGATGATGCCGCGCGAGATCGATGCGCGGATCGAAGCGAGATCGCGATCCGATAATCGGTAGCCCTTCCAGAAGCGCGGCTTCGTCGCGTTGTCGTCCCAAAGCTCTAGATATGCGGTGTTTGCGGCAGTGACATCGACGATCAGCGCGAGAGCTTCATCGAGCAGAGGCTCGAGCTCTTGCTTGCCACCGAGATCCAACAAGCGCCGATAGAAATCGCGCTCGCTGGCGAACTGCTCGCGAGGGGGCTCTAACACGCGCGAAAGTATCTACTCAACCCGTGTGGAAATCGACACTTGCGAGGGTCTCAACACAATTCGCAATCACCGTCAGGCAACTGTCCAAGATTCAGGACACCCAGTTTCCGGAGTGTCCACTGGATTGGACGGTCAGTCATGTCCGATGCCTGGTCCGCGATCGCCGCGTCACTTGCACTCGCGGCGATACGCCGCGGCAGCGTCTTCCACCGACACGCCGGTGCGCGCATCCCACCCGGTGATCTGCGCCAGTGCTGCCAGCGCGTCCGCGCGGGCATCGACCTTCGAGCGATCGGGCTTGGTGACCACCAGTCGAGTTAGCAGGCCGGGGATGATCGCGCGCGTGCCGAAATGGCGGGCGAGCTCGACGAAGCGTTCCATCACCCACCACGAGAAGTCCGCGTCGAACCGCGGGACCGCCGCGTTGAAGCGCTCCGTGAACAACGCGCGATCGTCGGTGGCAGGCGTTCCAGCGGCGCCCTTGAGTGACGTGATCGCGGCGAGCGATTCACCCGCGAGCACGGCACCGAGGAACGTATCCTGGCCGAGTGAGCCGGCGTACCCGGTGTAGTGCCGCTCGAGCACGCGGCCATTGTCGTCGACGAGGCGAACGAGGATGTGAAAATCGTGGGAGCTGAACGAGGCGCTCCCACCGAGCCCGGCCCCGGGCTTGGGCGGTGGTTCCCTCTCGGACACCTTCGCGGCGAGTGCCGCGCGCACGGTCTCGAGGTTGGCGAGCGAGACCGTCCCGGTGACCAGCTCGAACGGCGTCGACTTCGGCGCGGACACCATCGATGCGCCGGCGAACGCG
>JACCYD010000681.1 GCA_013696695.1 Deltaproteobacteria bacterium
CCGCAGAACCAGCAGATGCTGGTGCACCGCAGTGGCCGCACGGGTCGCGCGGGCAAGCACGGCATCGCGATCCTGCTCGTTCCCGACATGGCGCGTCGCTACGTCGACCGCACCCTCCACTCGGCGAACATCGCCGCGAAGTGGCTGCCCGCGCCGACCGCCGAGGACATCCTCACGCGCGACGGAACGCACCTCGCCACCGAGATCGCAGCGATGGCAGCGGAGACCACCGACGAGGATCGCGAGGTTGCGAAGACGCTGCTCACGACCCAGTCGGCCGAAGAGCTGGTGTCTGCGCTCGTTCGATTGCGTCGTCAGGCGCGTCCGGCTCCCGAGGAGCTGACGGTGCCGCCGTCGATGCGTCCGGCTGGCGCTCGCGCGCCGCGTACCGATGCTCGCTTCGAGCGCACCAACGACCGGCACGACCGTCGCGGCCCCCGCGAGCACGCGCCCCGCGATCACGCGCCCCGCAATCACGCCCGCGATCACGCGCCCCGCGATCTCGCGCCCCGCGATCAGGCGCCCCGCGATCCCGCGTCTCAGGATGACGCGCCTCGCGATCAGGCACCGATCGACGTCCAGGATGGTCCGGGCCGCGGCGTCTGGTTCACGATCAACGTCGGCCGCTCGAAGAACGCGGACCCGAAGTGGCTCGTGCCTTTGTTGTGCCGCCGCGGTGGCATCACCAAGCGCGACATCGGCAAGATCCAGATCTTGGCGCGCAACACGCGCGTCGAGATCGCGCCCGATGTCAGCGAGCGGTTCGCGGCCTCCGCCAGCAAGCCGGATCCGAAGGACCGCAACATCCACATCGAAGTGGACGGCGGCGCCGTCTCGTAATCGCCGCGTTACTCGCGTAGCGCTCGTCGCCGATCAGCCATGATAGCCGGGGTTGCGGCCCTTGGCGGTCTGCGCCGCGGTCCAGTCGCCGAACACCTCGTCGCGCACGTCCCACAGCTTCGGGAAGAACCGCTGCACCATGCCCTTCGCGAGCAGGTCGGAGTGCTTGCCCTTGAGCGATGGCGTGCCGGGGCCGATGATCCGGTAGACCAGCATCAGGTGGCGCGAGCGCCAGGTCTGGAGGAGCTGGTCGTAATCGACGAGGCCTTCACACAGCTGGTAGAGCTGATGGTGATCGTGGGGCGTGTCGTAGATCTGGCGGAGCGTGATGTTCGAGCGCTCGAGGAACGCCGCGAACGCCGGCCACACGATCTCGCCGGGCAGGCGCACCATCGTGCGGAAGCCGGGCGACTCCTGACCCGAGCCGTGGCCGAGCACGGTGCGGATCGTCATGTAGTCGGTGGGCGCCATCGAGTCGAGCAGGTCGATCGAGTGGAGCATCACGCGCTGAACCGTCGAGACGCGGCGAAGATTCGTGATCGCGCGCGAGGTGTCGTTGGCGTCGAGTGATTTGCACACGAAGCGGAGCTCGTGCTCGATCAGCTTCATGTACAGCTCGTGCGCTTGGTGCACGACCTGGAACTGGAGCTCGTCGTGACAGCTCAACCCGTCCGCAGGCTTCTGCAGCCCGAGCAGCTCCTCGGTGCGGATGTATTTCTCGTAGTCGGTGAGCTGCGCCATGTGCGGCCGTGTCTACCACAATGTGGGCGCCAGGCTTTGCCAGAGAGCGAGCCCCGTCGCACCGCCATTTCGGCGATAGTGGAACTGCCGTCTGTTGGAGCCCCGATGATGAGATTGGCTTGCTTGCTCGTGCTGGGTCTCGGGTCCACTGCTGTCGCGCAACCGGGTGCGCAGGACCCGCCGCCCTACCCGTACAACACGCCGCCGCAGGAGTACGCCGAGCCCTCGAGTCCGGCGCAGCCGATCGGCGGCGGTGCCCGCACGACCTTCGTATCGACGACCGAAAAACGATGGGACGTGCGCATCGATAGCAACGCGTTGTGCTCGACGCCATGCTCGCTCTACGTCGAGCCGGGTCGCTTCGTGACGCTGCACTCGCAAGATCGCCATCCGCAGAAATTGTCGGTCGGCTACCTTCCTCCGGGTGACCACCTGGTGAATGCGAAGCCACGTTCCGACGGTGCGTTCGCCACCGGCGTCACGTTCACGTCGATCGGCGGTGCGGCGCTGGTCACCGGGATCACGCTAACGTCGATCGGCTGCTTCGTTCCCGATCGTCGAAGCATGTGCACCGCCGGCCTGATCACCGGCATCGCCGGGGCCGTCGTGACGGCAGGCT
>JACCYD010000736.1 GCA_013696695.1 Deltaproteobacteria bacterium
CGCTCGACGAGATGGAGCGGCGCTACATCCGCCACGTGCTCGAGCTGTTGCGCGGCAACAAGACGCGCGCGGCACGCACGCTCGGTATCGATCGGCGGTCGCTGTATCGCCGCCTCGAGGCGTTCGAGCAGTCGGCCGCGCCGCCCGCGGTCACGCACGACGCCGCACCGGCCGAGCAGTCCGAGCAGTAGTTACACGCAGAGCAAGCGGCCCGGGCTCCACGCGAGCAAGAGCTACGATCGGTGCGCGAGTTGCCATCGTTCTCACGAGGCCGCGCCGAAGGACGACCGCACCACGTGCACGTCGCGTCGCCACACCGACCGCGTGAATCACGAACCGACCGCGCTACGGTGCGCGACCTGTCATCCGTTCGGCGACGGTAAGTAGTGGCGATAAGGACGCGGCAAGAGCAGCCTGCTCGTGTTTGCACGAGATGCGCGGGCCTCCGGTAATATCCCGACGCGATCGCGTCCGGGCACACACGATGCAACTACAGCTCTTGTGACCGCGAAGCTCCAAGAACATCTCGCTCGTCTGTTTCCGGACCACCGCGTGATCTCGACCGAGCCGATGGGGCCCGACACCGGCGCGACGCGGGATGGGAGCGCCAAGGCCGCTGGCTACGGGAAACCCGTACGGATCACCCTCGCGGGACCGCGCGGAGAGCGACGCGAGGTGGTGTTTCGGACCTCGACCAGCGACGAGTTCGGCCACGACCGCCGAGCGGACCGGATGGCCAACGCGGTGCTCGCATTCGACGACTTCCCGCACGTCCCGCGCCACATCGAGGCGCTCGACGTCGGAGCGATCGGGCCGGACGGTACGCTGACCTCGATCCGGGGAGAGCCGTACGTGATCACGAGCTACTCACCGGGTCAGGTCTATGCCGAAGATCTGCGACGGGTCGCTCGCGAAGGTCGCGCGACCACGATCGATCTCGAGCGCATCGACGCTCTCGCCCGCTACCTCGCGGAGCTTCATGCGATGCAGCTCCCACCCGACGCGAACCCGCGCTACCGGCGTGCGATCCGCGATCTGATGGGCCACGGCGAGGGCATCTTCGGGATGATCGATGGGTATCCGCCGGTCGCCGGCGCGCCGCCGAAACGGCTGCAGGCGATCGAACGCGCGTGCGTCGAGTGGCGGTGGCGGTTGCGCGACTTCGAACATCGGCTGACGCGCACGCACGGCGACTTCCATCCCTTCAACGTCGTGTTCGAGACCGGGACGACGTTTGCCGTCCTCGACGCGAGTCGTGGGACGTGTGGTGAGCCGGCCGACGACATGATCGCGATGGCGATCAACTTCCTGCTGTTCGCAGCCGATATTCCGGGCGCGTGGAACGGGCTCGGTCCGCTGTGGCACCGGTTCTGGGCGACCTATCTGCGGGCGCGTCCCGATCGAGAGCTCACCACGGTCGTGCCACCCTTCTTCGCGTGGCGTGCACTGGTGGTGTGCAATCCCCGGTTCTATCCAGGCCTGTCGGTCGAGGCTCGCGAGAACTTGCTCGGCCTCGCGGAGCGCGCGCTCGAGAATCATCACTTCGAGCTCGGCTGGGCCGACGAGCTGTTCCGAGGGTGGGCCGCATGATCGCCTGGCTGACGGGCCCGCCGGCCTCGGGCAAGACCACCCTCGCGCGCCGCGTTCACGCATTGCTCGACCGACCGACCGTGCTGCTCGATAGCGACGAGGTGCGTGAGGCGATCGGTGCGAACGGCTATGCTCCAGCCGATCGCGACGCCTTCTATCGCGCACTCGCCGAGCTGGCGCTGTTGCTCGAGCGCCAGGAGCTGATCGTGGTGATCGCCGCCACGGGCGCGAAGTGCAGTTATCGCGATGTCGTGCGCGAGCGAGCCAACCGGTTCATCGAGGTCTACGTACGAGCGTCGCAGAGCGAGCGCGAGGGGCGTGACGTCAAAGGGTTGTACGCCCGTGCCCGCGCCGGAGCCGCGCCGGAGCTGCCGGGTGTCGGTGTACTCTACGAACCGCCGCGGGCACCCGAGCTCGTAGCGGATGGCGGGCTCGACGAGGTCGCGGCATGGAACCTGGTCGAACAGATTGCCGGCGTCAGCTTGCCGCGTTCGGGGCGTGCCTGATCGACGCGCTCAGATGCGCCGCGGGATCTGAATCTCGAAACCGGTGCTCTGCAGCGAGCTCGAGCGTGGGGCGTTGCGTGCGGGGTTCCGCGACGGCCACGCCGACTTGTGGTCCGTGTTCGCGAAGCCACCACGAGGTGTGCGACGCGCGCGATCGACGCAAACGCTGCGCCGTCCGGCTTCCTGCTGCAGATTTTGCGAGGGCCTGTGCTTTGCCAACGCGCTAAGGTCGCCGCTAGCACTCGGCACCAGATGCCCTCCAACCGGAGATACCTCCCATGCGAACGCGATGCTGTCTCCTGCTGGCTGTCTCGATC
>JACCYD010000751.1 GCA_013696695.1 Deltaproteobacteria bacterium
TCGGTCTCCGCGCCGTCGTCGGTGACGAACACCTCGCCGTGCTGCGTCGGGTTCATCGTGCCCGGATCCACGTTGATGTACGGATCGAGCTTCATGTTCGCGACCTTGAGGCCGCGGTTCTCCATCAAGGCGCCGATCGACGCCGACACCATTCCCTTTCCGAGGGAGGACACGACGCCGCCGGTGACAAACACGAACTTGGTCTGCTGCGCCATGGGAACGCTGCTTTCTACCGGCCCGCTCGACGATGCGCAATCGGGAGCCGTGGCAAGCGCCGTGTGCCGATCGCCGCCGACGATTCACCGTCCATAGGCGCGGGACTAGGCGTATGTTCGCTGATCCCAACTGCGACATTGTCGCGCGAGGTCTTGGCCGCAGCGCGAACAGCGTTCGAACGCGTCGCGCATCACAGCCCCGCGGTCGCGGCGGTGAGGATCGACTCGATCTCGTGCTCGCCGTCGAGCCACACGCCGTGTGCGGGGCAGCGATCGAGCGTCACCGCGAACAACCGGTGCTTCGTCATCGCGGTGGTGCAGCGGGGACACGCAAACCGCGCCTCGCCGGTCGTCGCCGCGATCGGCGGGCCGAGCTCGCGCACGAACTCGGCGATCACCGGCTCCTGCTCCGGGTTCTTCCACGAGAAGCCGCGCGGTCGCAGCAGCGCCGCTGCTTGCTCCGTGCAGATTTGATCGAGGAGCTCCTGCTCGGGCACGAGCGTGCCGTGGCACTGACCGCATGACATCCGCGTGCCCTTCACGTCGAGCCCGCATCCGCAGCGCGGGCAGCTGTGAAACGTGTCGCGGTGCACGCGGCGAGCATCGCACGTGTTAGCGCGCGCCGAATGCGGCGTTGAAAGGCCGATGCGCCTGCTGCTCCTGCTCGTCGTAGTCGGAGCCGGCTGCTCGACGGCAACCTTGCGCACGGGCGTGGTTGTCGTCGGTGGTCGGCCCGCGTTTCAAGGATCCATCGAGCTTGGAATCTCGGTGATGGGCGAACGACGCGGCGTGACCGCCACCCACGAGTGGGGCGTTCAGGCGACCGACGGCGGCGCGCGCGCGATGGGTGCGATGAACCTGGATGTCTACGCCAACGAGCCCGAGGAAGGTCCGGTCGCGCGTGCTGGCGTCCGCATGCGCAGCACGTTCAGCGAGTATCGGCGGGACACTGCGTCCGCGGTGCTGGCGCGTGGTGCCGCGTTCGTCGGGCTCGGTCGCGAGCTCGACACGCATTCAGGAGGCCTCGGGGTCGAGATCGCCGGCGGGATGTCATTCGACCCGATCGTCGAGCCGATCTTCGAGGCGAACCTCGTGTTCACCGGGCGGTGGCAGACTGGCCGGTAGTGGCGCCTCGAATTTCCGTCGGAGGCTGCGCCTGGGGAACGCCGTCCCCGCTCTCGCAGTACCAGCCCACGCAACCCCCACGAGTTGCAGGCCCGCGTTGCGCAGCTGGCGCTGTCACACGTGTTGCACAGCTCTTCCTTCATGCGACGCACGGCATTCTTTCTGGTCGTCCTGATCACCGGTCTCGTCCTGCTGGTCGAAAAGACCCGCGACGACCAAGAGGAAGCCCCGCAGGCGCAACTGTTCGAAGCGCGGTGATGAAGAGCTGTCGGAAGCGAACGGATTCGACACTCGACCGTACGATAACCAGTTGATCTAGCACAGGTCCAGCGGTGGTCCGACCATTGCTCGATAGGCGGGCATGTTCATCGAACGCCCCCTCGCGACCCTCCCGGCCGACCACGCGGAGCGCTTCGTTCGCGCGATGTTCGCGCCGGACCAGCGGTTCGCCCGGGCCTACCACTACTGGTTTCGCACCGTGCAGGGTCACAACGAGCCGACGGCGAAGCTGTCGACTCGCATCGAGCTCCACAAGGCGTGCGACGCGGTGCTCGCGAACGTCGGCGATCCGAACCTTCACACCCTCGGCATCCAGAAGGTCGCGGCGAGCTGGCAAGACGCCGGCGGCGCCGCGTCGTATCAGCCGATCGGTCTGTTCGGTTATCGCGCGCTGACCGCGTTGCCGGTCGGCGCCAAGATCGCAGAGCGCATCGCGTCGACGTCGCTGCGTACGCGGTGCGCCGGTCCATCGGGCATCGCGCACTGCGTGGGCATCCTCGAGGAGCACGGCGGCCTCGACGTCTTGAAGACGGTGTTCGTGTCGCTCGCGCACAAGGCGCAAGCGGCCGGTCACGCTCAGCTGTTCTTGTTCACGCCGGATCACCGGCTGCGCGGTCTCCGCGCGGTTCGGCATGGAGTTCCCCGAGGAGCTCCAGTTGCCGAGCAGCAAGCACCTCGTCGGCATGTTCGATCTCGCCGGCAATCGCGCACGCGTCGAGGCGATCGCGAATCAGCTCGACCAGACGCGCAACTCGTTCGCGTGGGCCGCGTGATGCGGACCTGGATCGCCAGCCGCCTGCACCGCCGCCGCATCGCCTTCGCGGTCACCGGCACCATCGCGGTCGCGCTCTCGACCTCGGTGTTCACGCTCGCGCTGGTCGCGGGCGCATCGCCTCACGCCGCGACGATGCTTCGTCTGGTGATCTCGCTGCCGATCCTCTACGTCGGCTACTCGCGCTACATGCTCCGCGACACGCTGCGCGCAGATCGCGCAGTGCTCGGTCGCAGCGCCGCCGAGCTCCAGATGCTCGCGCGCGTCGGGCTAGCGATCGGCGTCGCCACGGGCCTCAAGCTCGCGATCGAGCCCCTGCTCGTCACCATGCTCGTGCAGCAGTTCGATTCGCCGACCGCCGTGCTCGCGCCGTTGATCGGCGACTTCGGCTACGGCCCGATCGCCACCTATCTGATCCTCGGCGGCATGGCTCGTAACATCGGTAGCGTCGCCAACACTCGCAGTGCCGACGTCTCGACGTTCGGTGCCGTTGCCAGGTAGCTGTCAGCATCGGGTGTGGCCGGTTCGCGGGTCCCGCGTGCTACACGCGCCTCGTGTTCAACGAGATCCTGACCGGCGCGAAGTCTCTCGAGAACCCTCCGAAGCCCGCACCGGATCCGTATCGCGTGCCGGCCGAGATCCCCGAGATGACGGCCTGCGCGAGCTGTCGCGAGCTGTTCCCGTCGAAGCAGTCGATGATGGGCATGTGCCGCCGCTGCGCGCCCACCGCCACCGAAACTCTGAATTCGCTCGGCAGCACCGAGCGCGTCAGCTACGAGTCCGGCGAGCAGCAGGAGCGCGATCGAAAGATGAAGAACACGCTGTTCTCGATCGTCCTGTTCATCGTGGTCGCCGTCGGTCTCGCGGCCTTCAAGTTCGGCATGCGCGAGCAATATCGCGAGGACATGAACCAGGCCGCCGGCCACAAGCCGGTCTATTACACGCCTAGCGAGTGAGCCCGCCGCGCAGGTCGCGCGCGAGCAGCTTGTGGAACAAGTTCTCGCCCGCCTCGCGCCGCACGCTGAGCCGGCCCGCGCCGTACGCGCGCGACGACAGCCCGCGCTGCACGCTCTCGCAGATCGCGTGGTCCTCGTCCTGGATCTTCTCCGACACCGCCATGCTCTGGCGATTAACATCCGCGCGCTCGAGAGACACGTCGTCGAAGTAAAACTCGAAGATCACCTTCACGCGATCGACGCCGAGCGGGATCACGAGGTTGGTATCGAGGTAGCCCTCGTACCAGTTCAGCATCAGGTTCGGATACACCCAGTAGTAGAGTGCCCGGCCCTTCCGCACGCTCGCCGTCATCGACTGCACGCTCGAATCGATCGGGCTCGACTGCAGACAGAACCGCTCGAAGTTCTCGATCGTGTAGTCGGTGTACTCGAGGATCGAATTGAGCCCCGCGTGCAGATGCGGGACGTGGTAACCGCCGTCGAGATAGTTATCGACGAACACCTTCCAGTTGCACGACAGCTCGTACTCGCGGCGCTCGCAGAACTGCAGCCTGCCGAGCCCGAGCGGCGCGACCTGACCGACCAGCGCGCCGAGATTCTCCGCGAGCGGCACCGGATCTGGATCGAGG
>JACCYD010001007.1 GCA_013696695.1 Deltaproteobacteria bacterium
ACCGCGACCGCTACGGCGACCGCGACCGCTACGGCGACCGCGACCGCTACGGCGACCGCGACCGATACGACGACCGCGATCGCTACGGCGACCGCGACCGATACGACGACCGCGATCGTTACGGTGAGGGCGGGAATCTAAGTGGCGCCACCTGGTGGGCGCGCCGCGCTTAACGCTGGCGGTAGACGATAAAGCCGCGCGTCGGGTCGTACGGAGACACTGCGACAGTCACGCGATCACCCAACACGACGCGGATGCGGTGGCGGCGGACCTTGCCGGCCAGCTTGGCCAACACCTCGTGGCCGTTGTCGAGCTTGACGCGAAAGTTACCGCCCTTCGCGATCAAGATGACCTCGCCGTCGAGGTGAACCAGCTCTTCTTTACTCATGGGTCCTTATTGGAGGCCCTTGGTTAGCACTATGGGCGGCGCAAGAAAAGCGCTCCCCCGCCAAAGGTGATCTACCCTACCGACGTGGATCGCCAGCCCCCTCGCGCGACGAGCGACGAGATCGATCTCTACATCCGCACCTATTACTCGTTGTTGCGGTCGAGTGGAGACGTCCGCGTACGCGCGTTCGAAGAAGCCCATCTGTTCTCGCGCTCGAGCTTGCACCTCGGCGCCGAAGATTCGGAGCCCGACCTCGCAGCGTTCGCGTACAGCGCAGGTCGCTTGCCCGATTGCATGCCGAAGATCCGGCGGCTCGTGTTGGGGCAGAGCCCGAAGCAGTTTCGATCGGCCGGGTTGGCGATCGAGAAGTGGGACATCGTGCGGACCCGTGGGCGGCGGCGGCCGTTGCGGTGGGATGGCGGCACGACGCTCGCGGCGTTCATCGCGTCGGCGAGCGACATCGACGACCTGGTGCCGATCCTGACGTCGTACCAGATCGAGTGGAACAAGCTGCGCGAGCGGCTGCTGGTCGCGCGCATCTCGGATGTCACCGATGACGCGGCGCTCGCGAGCGCACTCGGCGACGAGGCTGGCGTGGTGCGGTTGCGCGGTGCGCTCGGGCCGCGCTCGAACGACATCCTGCGCCACATGCTCGATCACGACTGCGATCTGTTCCTGCGGTTGCTCGACGGTTCGTTCCGCGAGTACCAGCGGTCGGCGCAGCGCTGGTACCAGGCGATCGCACCGGCGATCCCGACGGGGCGCCCGGTGTACTTCGTGTCGTCGAACAGCCACTCGCTCGCAAACTTGCTCGGCGGGTACGCACGCGAGCACGAGGCGGAGATCGTCGAGTTCCTCCGCCGCAAGAACTGGGAGGACCTCGCGCCGCGCTACGACCAGGCCGTCACATCCGGCGATCACGGCCTGGCGATGAACATCCTGTACTACGCGCTGCGCGCGTTCGTGCACGAGGAGACCGGGCGGATGTCGCAGGTCCAGGCGAGCGATGCGGCGAGCGGCATCCGGTCGTTGTTGTCGCCCGGCAAGATCGATGTCGACGCGCAGGTCATCGAGCTGGCGCAGTTGCGGGTCGACAAGCTCGATCCGCGCGTGCGCGTGCCGGGCATCGATCGGTTGATCACGAGCCGCGCGGTGATCGTCAATATCGACTACCCGCTCGGCATGGCGGCGTATCACCACCTCGCGGCGATCGCGCTCGGCGTCGACGAGCTGCGCGGCATCTACATCATGGGCAAGGCGGCGACGCTCAACGGGCGCGTCGGCGACGTCATGATCAGCAAGGTGATCCACGACGAGCACTCTGCGAACACGTACATGTTCCGCAACGCGCTGGTCGCAGGCGATGTCGCGCCGTTCATGCGCTACGGCACCGTGCTCGACAACCAGAAGGCACTGACCGTGCGCTCCGCGTTCCTACAAAACCGCGAGTACATGGACGTGTTCTATCGCGAGGGCTACACGGTGATGGAGATGGAGGCGGGGCCGTACCTGAGCGCCGCGTTCGAGATCGCCGAGCCAAAGCGGCACCCGAAGGACGAGCTGGTGTCGCTCGTCGATCAAGAGAAGTTCGAGCTCGGCATCATCCACTACGCATCGGATACGCCGTACTCGCGACGTCAGAGCCTGCTGTCGAAGAGCATGTCGTACTTCGGCATGGAGAGCACCTACGGTTGCGCGGCGGCGATCGCGCGCCGGATCTTCTCGAGCGAGCTCGCGCGACTCGGCGCATGATCGAGCACGCGGACATCCTGGTGATCGGGGCCGGCGTCTCCGGTCTCGGATTCGCGAACTGGTATCGCGAGCGGCATCCGAACGCGAAGGTCATCGTGCTCGAGGGCGAATCCGAGCCCGGTGGCTACTGTCGCACCGTCGTGCAAGACGGCTTCGTGTGGGATTACTCGGGGCACTTCTTCCACTTTCGCGATCCGTCGATCGAGGCGTGGCTTCGCGAGCGGATGCCGGGGCAGGACATCCGCACCGTCGTCAAGGAGTCGACGATCCGCTACGCCGGCCTCGATATCCCGTTTCCGTTCCAGAAGAACATCCATCGGCTGCCGCAGGACGAGCTCATCGAGTGCCTCGTCGATCTGTTCGCCGCGTGGCAGAACCGCAGTGATGCGCCCGCGGCGTCGTTCGGCGAGATGCTCGAGCGCCGGCTCGGCCGTGCGATCACCGAGAAGTTCCTGCGGCCATACAACGAGAAGCTGTACGCCACGGATCTCGACACGCTCGACGTCGACGCGATGGGCCGGTTCTTCCCGCACGCGGATCTGCCTGACATCATCGCGAACATGCGGCCGGGATCCCCAGATATCGCCGACGAGCGGCGGCGAGGAAACGGCGGCTACAACGCGACGTTCACGTATCCGGCCGGCGGCGCGATGCAATACATCCACGCGCTGCTTCGCGATCTGCCGCCGGCCTCGATCCGGTGCAACGAGCCGGCGCTGTCGATCGATCTGACGGCGAAGGAAGTCACGACGCCGCGCGGCACGATCCGCTACGACCGCATCGTCAGCTCGGCGCCGCTGCCGGCGCTGGCACGGCTCGCCGGCGTCGAGCATGCGAACG
>JACCYD010000765.1 GCA_013696695.1 Deltaproteobacteria bacterium
CCGCCGAAGCAGCCGCGCAGGATCGTGACCGAGAACTTGATCATCTCGTACGCCGGCAGCTTCGTCGCCTGATGTTTCGGGTGTGGGAGGCGAGAGAACGGCAGCTCGTAGAGCTGGTCCATCTCGACGGTGGTCAGCGGCAACGGCGGTGGATTGATCCAGACGTCTTGCGTGCCATGGCGCTGCACGAGGGCCCGCGCGTTGCCGGGGTTCGATTCGAGATGGAGGATGCGCGAGGCGTGGGCGTAGAGGATCGGATCGGCGGTCACCTGCTCGAAGCTCGGCATCCGGATCACGGTCTTCGCGCGATCGACGCGCTTCTTCGTGAGCTGGACGAGTGGTGCGTTCTCGTTCGATGGCGCAGCTGCGCCCGTCGAGCACGCGGCCTCCTCGCGCTGCGGTTCCATCGCGTACGGATCGGGTTTGGGATCGACGCGGCCGGGTGCATCGAGCGACGTCGAGTCGAGCTCGCTGAAGCCGGTGAGCGGATGCAGGTGCGCGGTGCCGCGAAGATCGGTGATCTGTTCGATCGGCGTGTCCGCCGCGAGGCGATGTGCGATCTCGACGATCGCGCGCTCGGCGTTGCCGTAGACCAGCAGGTCGGCCTTCGAGTCGATCAGCATCGATCGCCGCACCTTGTCGCTCCAGTAGTCGTAGTGCGCGATGCGGCGCAGGCTCGCCTCGATGCCGCCGATCACGATCGGCACGTCGCCATGCGCCTCGCGGCAACGCTGCACGTAGGCGAGCGTCGAGCGATCGGGGCGCAACCCGGCGACGCCATCCGGCGAGTACGCATCGTCGCGCCGGATCTTTCGATCGCTGGTGTAGCGATTGACCATCGAGTCCATGTTCCCGGCGGTCACGCCCCAGAACAGATTCGGGCGGCCGAGCTCGCGAAATGCATTCGCGCTCTTCCAGTCCGGTTGATCGAGGATGCCGACGCGGAAGCCGTGCCGCTCGAGCAGGCGGCCGATCAGCGCCATGCCGAAGCTCGGGTGATCGACGTACGCGTCGCCGGTGACGAGCACGACGTCGCAGCTATCCCAGCCGAGCTCGTCCATCTCGGCGCGCGTCGTCGGTAGGTACGAAGCGATGCCGAAGCGCTCGGCCCAGTACGGGCGATAGTTGAACAGCGCGCGCGACATGGAAGCACGCGTCGTTTAGCACGTCTGCCGAACAGCCCGACGAGGAACTCTGGCAGGGCTCGAGAAGGTGATTTGGCGTTTCAGGCCAGATCGTTAGTCATTCCGGCTAATTGAGGGGGTGGATCCTGTCCCCGTCATGCAACGTGCCGGAACTATTCGCCGCCCTCGCAGGGGTCGGCGCCCTTGGACGGTGCGGGCGGCCGTGCGCTGGCCGGGGCACGCGACCCGGTGCCGCCCTGCTGCTCGTCGGCGTCGTCGGCGTCGTGGCCGGCGTGACCCTTGTGGTCGAACGTGGCCTCCATCGCGTTCATCACCTTGTCGTGCTGATCCTTCGACAGCGTGTCGACGCACGGCTTGGCGGATTCCTCATCGCTGATCGAGCCGAAGCACTTCTTTGCAGCCGCGCTCCACTGATCGGCTTCACACCGCTCGCTGATGACCCGGGCGACGCTCTCCTTCGTGGTCGGCGGCGGCTCTTTCCACTTCATCACCGACTCGGAGACGTGGCCTCCGACCACGGCGCACTCGGAGAGGCCAGCGGTGGCGCCTCCGGGGCCGGTCGACTGCGCCGACTTCTCACTACCACCACATGCCGCGAGAACGAGAGCGATCGCGCACATCATCGCGGCATCCTAGCGCACGACAGCGTTGGAACAACGCCTCGGCCTCGCGAGCGATCAGCCCGATCAGGAACCAGCGCCGTCGGCGGGCTTCGCGTCGACGGCCTTGCGCGGCAACGCGGCGTCCATCGCGCGCCCGAAATTCTCGCGTTGCTCTATCGTCATCAGCGGCGCGCACTTCTCGACGTCTCGAAACGATGCGAGACCGCTCCAGCAGCGCTGGGCGTCCTGCGTCCACTTGTCCTTGGTGCAGGTGTCGATCAACACGCGCGTGATCGCATCTGCGGTCTCGCGATTCTGTTCGACCTGCTTGCCGGTCGTCGGATCCGTGGGCTGCATCAAGCCGACGACGTGATCCGCCATCTGCTCGCACGGCTTGGGGCCGGCCGGCGTGTACGTCGGATCCTTCGGCGCGCTCGAGGGGCACGCCGCGAGGATCAACAGGAGAAACTTCAGGGGCGCTGCTCGTCTCACGACGCGGGCTTCGCTTTCCATTCCTTCTGCGTGAACACGTCGAAGTCGATCACCAGACACACGGGTTTATCCGCGGCATCGATCGCCCAGTAGGCGACGAACTCGCCATTGCCGGACGGCCACGCGAGTGCGCGACGGCCATCGGTGAGCTGCACCTCGATCGGATTGACACCCACTCCGCTCGGCACGGCGAGCGCACCCGGCGAGCCGGAGCCCGCGTCGATCAAGGCGAGCCAGCCGTTCGTGATCGGCCACCGCGGAAGCTGATCGATCGACTTCGGCTTCTTCTGGCCCTTCGCGTGGGCGACCGTCCATTTCACGATCGGCGGCCTGCCGACGTGGATGACGACGGCAGCGAGCTGTTCTTTATCAGGCTTGCCCGGTTTATCCGGCGTGCGCGCGACGGAGAGCATGACGCGGAACACGCCGCTGCCCGTGGGGCGGTCGAACACCTTCCACGATTTCGCGACGCCCGGATCACAGATGGCGAGCTCGCCCGACGCGACGGGGAGCGCGAGCGGGAGCATGCGGATATCGATCTTCTTCGCGCCGAACGTTTCACCGTAACGCAGCAGGCGGGCGACATCGCGATCGGCAGCGTGCTCGTCGCGCGTGGGCGGCGGTGGCGGTGGGGGCGGCGGGAGAGGCAGCGACGGTTTGCCGGCACGTGCGGGCTTCTTCGCCACCGCACCCAGCTTCGGCTTGGGGGGAACGGGCGCGGCTTTGGTTTCGGGCGGTCGCTTCGCAGGCGTTGCCGGCTTGGCCTTTGTTGCCGGCTTGGCCTTCTTCACGACACCCTTGGTCTTCGCCACGGAGCAGACCGTAACGCGACTCGCCACCTCGAAGCCAAGAAGCACCACACCGGTGGCGCCTACGAGATGGCCTCGCGGTAGCCTGGGTATCTTCGAATGGGTTACGAGCTACCCAGGGTAACTCAGCACTTGCTCTGATTTTCCTGGCGAGGACGCTTACCATTGAGAACTTCAAAGGAAATACAACCAGTGCGTTTACGTCACGGTTGGCAAGGTCCTCGCTACTGGGTCCTGCGTGCAGCAAATCCAGCGAGACCGTCTCATCGTCGAGCACGCCGAAATTGCCAAGAGGATCGCCCTCAAGATGGCACGCCGGTGCCCGAGCTGGATCCCGCGTGAGGATCTGGTCTCCGCGGGCCTGCTGGGGCTGACCGAAGCCGCGCGCCGCTACGACTCGAGCCGCGCCGAACCATTCCTCCCGTTCGCGGAGCAGCGGATCCGCGGTGCCGTGCTCGACGAGCTGCGCCGCGGCGACATGCTGCCGCGCCGCGTGCGCCAGTCCGCGCGCAAGGTCGCGTCGGCGATCCGCCAGATCGAGAATACCGGTGAGAAGGCGACCGAAGAGAGGATCGCCGGAACCCTCGGCGTCACGATCGAGAACTACCGCGACAACCTCGCGACGCTCCTCCAGGTCGAGACCGAATCGATCGACGGCGAAGGCGCCACGCTGCTGGCCGATTCCCAGGCGACGCCGGCCGAGCAAGCGGCACGCAGCGAGATGCTCCGCCACGTGCGTGAAGCGCTGGATCGCCTCGAACAGCGCGACGTGACGCTGCTCGGCCTCCACTACATCGAAGAGATGACGTTCCAGGAGATCGCGACGACGATCGGCATCACCGCCTCGCGCGCTTGTCAGTTGTTGTGGCGCGCCATCGCGCGGCTGCGCGTGCAGCTCGGCGAGCAGACGATGCAGGACGCCGCGTGAGACACCGCGTCACCACAGTTCCCGTTCCGGTCGGCGCGCGTGCGCTGGTCGTCGACGACGATGCGATGATCCGGCGCTCGCTCTCGACCGCGCTCGTGCGCGCAGGTTTCGCAGTGACCACCGCGGACGACGCAGTGCCCGCGATGTCGCTCACCGAGAGCTTCGACGTCATGGTGGTCGACTACAACATGCAGACCGCGACGGGCGCCGAGGTCGTGCGGCACTTCAAGAACCGTTTCGGGGATCAGATCTTTTGCGTGGTGCTGTCTGGCGAGGATGATGAGGGCACATCGGCGCGCTGTCGCGATGCCGGTGCCGATGCGGTGATGACCAAGCCGACCATGCCGAGCGATCTGCGCCGCTGTCTGGCGAAGGGTCTGAACAGCATCCGTGTAGCGGCCTGATTGTCAGCAGTTGCGCCCCATGCGAGCCTGTGGTCGCGATGGGCGAGGACGTTCGCGTCAAGGTGATGGTGGTGGAGGACGACCCGGAGGTCGCCATCGCCATCGGACGCAAGCTCAAGATCGACGGTCACGAATTCGAGATCGGCGATGATCCGTTACCGGTCCTGGCGCGCCTCGAGGCAGGCACCGCCGACTGGGACGTCATGATCCTGGACGTCGGGTTGCCGAACGTCAGCGGCATCGACGTGCTCAAGCGCTTCCGCGAGGCCGGTTCGCCGGTCTCCGTCGTGATGTTGACCGGCGATCAGACCGCCGCGACCGCGACCGAGTGCATGCGCGCAGGCGCGTTCTACTACCTGACCAAGCCGTTTCGCCAGTACGAGCTGGGGTCGACCGTGATCTCGGCAGCGCGCCACTCGCAGCTGCGCCGCCAGCTCGCTCGTCAGTCGAGCGCGCCGCCGGATTCGATGATCGGCACCTCCTCGGTGATGCGCAAGCTGCGCGCGTCCCTCGAGCGGCTCGCCGGTCAGGACATCTCGATCTTGATCCGCGGCGAGAGCGGCACCGGCAAGGAGCTGGTCGCGCGTTCGTTGCACGAGCACGGTCCGCGACGCGGCAAGAAGTTCGTCGCGGTCAACTGCGGAGCGATTCCGGAGTCCCTGATCGATAGCGAGCTGTTCGGTCACGCCAAGGGTGCGTTCACCGGCGCGACCGGCGATCGCGCGGGCGTGTTCGTCGAAGCGGACGGCGGCACGCTATTTCTCGACGAGATCGGTGACATGCCGAGCGCCGTGCAAGCGCGCTTACTGCGTGTGTTGCAGGAAGGCGAAGTGCGCCCCGTGGGCGGCAGCGGCGTTCGCACGGTCGACGTTCGCGTGATCGCGGCGACCCACGTCGATCTCGCTGCCGCGGTGGAGGCGGGTCGCTTCCGTCAGGACCTGTATTACCGGCTCAACGTCGTGACCGTGGCCGTGCCCGCGCTTCGCGAACGACTCGACGATCTGCCGCTGCTCGCGGCGCACTTGCTACGCAAGCACGGCGGCGCGACCCCGCCAAGTCTGTCGCCCCAAGCGCTCGAGGCGATGGTCGGTTACGGCTGGCCCGGCAACGTGCGCGAGCTCGAGAACGCGCTGCTCCACGCGATCGCGTTGTTTCACGACGAGGTGATCGGTCCCGAGTCACTGCCCGTGACGGTCAGTCCTCGGACCGCGAGGCTCACGGCGCCGATTCCAGCGGTCGAGCTCGAGGACGACGAGTTGCTGCCGCTGACCGAAGCGAAGCGCAAAGCGAGCGCGGCGTACGAGAAGCGATATCTCGAGCGCGTGATGAGAACTTCGAAGGGTTCGGTGTCGGAGGCGGCTCGCCTCGCGGGGCTCGATCGCACGAACTTCCGTCGGCTCCTCCAGCGCCATCTGATCGACCCGGCAGACTTCCGATAACGACCGACTGCCGGCTTAGGCCACCGGAAGTTGGTGGCGAGTCGTTGCGCTTGTACTTGCCCAGTTCCACTTGCACTTGCGCGTTCGAGAGCGGCTCCCATCTCGACATCGTGCGGTTACTCAGGCGCGTACCCGACGAAGACATCGACAGGGGTAAGGCCTTGTTGATCGAGATCGTGATGCTGACCGTCATGAAAGTGACTGGTGCAAGTGGAAGCTGATCACCAACTTCCGATGGCGTGTACTTAGCTGCGACCGGGCAAGCGCATCGC
>JACCYD010000768.1 GCA_013696695.1 Deltaproteobacteria bacterium
CTGCTAACCCAATTAACCGTTTCATCTGATCTCCTTTGAAAAGTAGTCCCGAGCGCCTCGCGCCCCCGCGAGGTTGGAAAACGTAGAGGGAAGCTTCTCTCCCCAGCCGACTTACGATCCGCCGCCTGAGGCGGATCGAACTTCTTCACAAATAATCGTCGGGCTGACGGAGCAAAACGAAGCTGTCTGGTCCCCCAATCCGTTGACCAACAACTAACGTACAGACCGCGTAACCCCGCGGTCAATCAACCCATGCCGCTTTCCTCTCGTGCGCGAACCTACGTGATCAGTCTTGCAGGCGTGATCGCTGGCGGCGTGATCGCAGGGGTGATCGCCCTGTTCGTCTGCCCAGTGCGCCGGGTGGCACCAGCCGCGAGTGCGACTGAGGCGCTCGCTCCTGCTCGCGACAGCATCCGCTATCGGTTCGTTGTCCCGAAGTCCGACCCACGCAAGGAGCTCGACGAGACGATCACAGCGCTTCAGGAGCGCGTGAAAATCCCTACACCGTCTCCCATCGATCTCGCGGAGCTCGCCGACGGTCATTTCCGTCGCGCGCAGCTTACCGGGGACAAGCGCGACTACGATCAAGCGGAGGCGCTTGCGCGACAATCTCTTACGATCCTGCCAACCCCCAACGGCGCCGCGCTCACGCTCGCGAAGCTCGCGAATACGCGCCACGAGTTCCACGAGGCGCTCAAGATCGCGCACGACTACAAGCGCAAGTCGGTGGCCGTGCCGACGATCCAGGCCACCGCGCACCTCGCACTCGGCAATCTGCAGGCAGCGGCGGAGGCGGCGAACGCGGCGGTCGCGATCAAGCCGGATGCCTCGACGTACTTGATGCGTGCGCTGGTGCTGCAGGCACAAGGCCGGGATCGTGAGGTCGCCGCCGACTTCGCGTCTGCGGTGCGGCTCGAAGATCAGGGCGATCCACAGGGCGCGGCGCGGCTGCGGTCGATGTGGGGACGGTTCCTGCTCCGGCGTGGCGATCTGGAAGGCGCGGGCTGGTTGTTCGACGAGGCGCTGCGAATCGCGCCCGAGTTCACGCTCGCGCAGGCGCTTCGCGGCGAGCTGCTGCTGCGATCCGGCAAGCCGAAGGACGCGGTCACGCAGCTCGAGCAGGCGTTCGCGGCCTCGCGCCAGGTTCGCTACTTGATCGATCAGGCTCGAGCGCTCGAAGCGGCGGGCGACGTCAAGAATGCGGATGCGGTGCGCGCGCAGGTCGAGACGATCGTGCGCGCGGAGCTTGGCGAAGGTGGGCTCGGGCACCGGCTCGATCTCGTCGAGGTGCTCGTCGATCGCGGCACCACGCCGAGGTTGACCGAGGCGATCGCGCTCGGCCGCGAGGAGGTCCGTCGCCGGCCGAGCGCCGATACGCGGTATCAGCTCGCGCGTGCCTATGCCCGCGCCGGCGATGTCGCGCAGGCCATGGTCGAGCTGCAGGGTGCGCTCGCCACCGGCGCGCACGAACCGCAGTTCTACGAGCTCGCCAGCCGCCTCGAGAAGCTGCGTGGCGATGCGGGACGCGCGGCGATGTACGCGAAGCTCGCGGCGGAGCTCGATCCGGGCTCGCACGGTTGGCGCGCGCTGGGAATGCCGTGAGAGCTGCGATCATCGTGCTGATGCTGTGTGCGGCGAGCGCAGCGGCAGCGCATCCGCTCGACACCGGCTATCTGCGGGTCGATGCCGAGGGAGATCGCGTCGCGATCTCGTTCGACATCGATGTCGTCGTCGCCGGCGAGCTACTGAAGACCGAGCCAGGCGCGATCGATCCGGTGCTGGTCACACGCGCGAACGAGCTCGCGGATCGGACGTATCGCACCGCGGCACCGGTCGCCGGAGGCGTCGCGTGCACGTGGGGGACGTCCACGGCGACGCGCCGCGGGCAGACGGTGTCGATCGCGGAGACCGCGACGTGCCCGCCGGGGGACGTGCGCTGGGATCTGTCGTTCGTGACGAAGCTCGGGTCGACGTTCCAGATCCTCGGCAAGGTGCGCGCGCACGGCACCGATCAGGTGATCACCGTCGACAAATCCACGACGGCGATCGACTTCGCCGGCACGAACGCCGGCGGCACCGCCGCGGTCTGGGCTGGTCTCGCGCACACCGGCGTGTTGCCGCGCGGCCTGCCCGGTGGCCTCGAGCACATCCTGTTCGTCGTCGTGTTGGTGCTCGCCGCGGGCACGTTCGCGCGAAGTGCGATCGCGGTGGCGATGGTGATCGCGGGCGGTCTCGTTGGAAGCGTTCTCCCCGGGGTGCCGCCCACGGTGGCGATCATCGGATTCGCGATCGCGATCGCGATGGCCGCGGCGGTTGCGACGACGCGCAAGCTCGAGCGCCAGGTCTGGGTGATCAGCGCGTTCGCCGGCCTCTGCCACGGCGCGGGGTCGGGTCCGGGGATGGGCTATGCGATCGGGATCGCGCTCGGCCACGCGGCGCTCGTGCTCGTGATCGCACCACCACTGACGATGGCCACCGCGCAGGACAGCATTCGCAAGCGAGTGCCGGTGATCGCGGTGGCCTGCGCGCTCGGTGCGATCGCGTTCGCGATCCGCGGCCTCTAGACCTTGTTCGGGATGAAGCTCATCGCACGCTCGGCGAGCGCGGTGATCGTGAGGCTCGGGTTGACGCCGAGGTTGGCACCGACCGCCGCGCCATCGATCACGTACAAGTTACGATAGCCGTGCACGCGGTGCTGGTGATCGATCACGCCGTCGGCGGCGGTCGCGCCCATCACGCACCCCCCGATGCAATGCGCGGTCATCGGCATGTCGAACAAGATCTCCGACGAGGATGTGATCGCGATGCCGCCGAAGTTCCGCGCCGCACGGAGCACGAACTCGTTCGCCGCGGGGATGTTGGTCGGGATGCGATCACCTTCGGTGACGAGCAGCCGCGTGAACGGCCAGTACCAGCGACGCTTGAGGCGGAACCGCAGCGTCGCGTCGATCGTCTGCATGACGAGGAAGATCAGCGTCTGGCGCGCGAAGCCGAACGGCCAGCCGGCGCGCAGCCAGCGGATCGGATGGCGGATCGAATTCCACATCCACGCGAAGATCCGCCGCCAGCCTCGCCCGGTGACGAGCATCGTCGCGATCATCCCGAGCGCGTCGCTGCCGCGCGAGTAGCGCACGGCCTCGATGTGCGTGAACCGATCGATGTGGATGCCGGAGCCGATCGCGATGCCTTTCGACATGTCGCGCTGCTTGCCGGGGAAGCGCACGCCCACGATCGACTCGGAGTTCGTGCGCACGTCGTGGCCGAGGCGCTCCGAGAGCGCCGGCAACCTCCCGCGCTGCTTCATGCGCATCAGCAGATCCATCGTGCCGAGCGCCGAGGCGGCGAGCACGACGTGACGGGCGGTGACCGTGCGGCGTTGCTTGGCGAACCACGCGGTGGAGCGCTCGGTGGTGAGGCGATAACCGGCCGCACCGTCGCCCTCGAGCGGCTCGATGTCGACGACGCGGGTCTCCGCCATCACCTGCGCGCCGCGTTTCTCGGCGAGGTAGAGGTAGTTCTTGTCGAGCGTGTTCTTCGCGTTGTAGCGGCAGCCGACCATGCAGCCGCCGCAGCCGATGCAACCGGAGCGCGCGGGGCCGTCGCCGTTGAAGTACGGATCGGGCTTCGCGACGCCGGGGCCATCGCCGAAGTAGACCGCGACGTCGGTGCGATAGAACGACGAGCCGACGCCCTGATCGTCCGCCATCTGCTTCAGCATGTCGTCGGCCTCGCCGAGGATCTCGTTGCGCGTGACGCCGAGCATGCGTCGCGCGGAGGCGTAGTGCGCCGGCATCTCGTGCACCCAGTCGGCGAGGCCCTTCCACGAGCCTTCGCCCCACACCGTGTCGGGTGGCGACAGCATGGTGTTCGCGTACGTGATCGAACCGCCGCCGACCGCGTTGCCGCACAGGATCATGACGTGGCGGAACGGCCGCATGTTGTAGAAGCCGTGCAGCTTCAGGCCGGGCCGCCAGATCCAGCGCCGCACGTTCCACGTCGTCTTCGGAAAATCCTCGGCGGTCCAGCGCTTGCCCATCTCGATGACGGCGACCGAGTAGCCCTTCTCGGCGAGGCGGCACGCCGACACACTCCCGCCGAAGCCGGAGCCGATCACCACGTAGTCGTGATCGAGGGATTCCCGTGCCGCCATCAGGCTTTAGTATGGCCGATCCGAGATGGAGGGCGGGTCGTAGATCTTGCTCAGTGGGGAATCACAAGCTCGCGGTCCTGGCGCTCGGCACGGTTGGCCTCGCGGGGGCGCTGACGGCGGCGGCGTGGATCGCCCCTGACCGCGCTGCGAGCGCGGCGGCGCGGTACACGCCCGACGATCCGGCGCAGGTGATCACCCGGGTGCCGGCGCGCGATGCCGCCGAGCTTGAGGCGCGGCGTGCACTGGAAGCAACGAAGGATCCCGCGACCGCCGTAACGCTCGCGAAGCTCGAGCTCCAGCGCTATCACCGGTTCTCGGATCCTCGATACCTCGGTCGCGCGCAAGCGATCCTGTCGCCGTGGTGGAAGCTCACCGATCCACCGGCCGACGTGTTGCTGCTGCGCGCGACCATCCGCCAGTCGGTGCACGAGTTCGGCGACGCGCGCACGGATCTCGACAAGCTCGTCGCGCTCCGGCCCGATGACGTCAACGCGCAGCTCACGCGCGCCGTGGTCGCGACGATCACCGCCGACTATGCGGCGGCCCGCGAGAGCTGCGCTGCGTTGGCCGCGCGCCCGCTCGTCGCCGCCACCTGCGCGGCGCCCGTCGAAGGCATCGCCGGTCACGCACAGGTCGCGTACGACCAGCTCGCGTCGCTGCTGCCGCGCGCGCGCACCGACGCGAGCGTCAAGGGCTGGGCGCTGACGGCGCTCGCCGAGCTGTCGATCATGCTGGGCAACACGGACACTGCCGAGACGCATCTGCGCGCGGCGCTCGCCGTGGACGCCGACGATCACTACGCGCGCGGCCTGCTGTTCGACGTGCTGCTCGAGACGCGCCGCGCGGCGCAGGCCTCCGCGCTGCTCGAGGGGCGCGAGCACGTCGATTCGTTGCTGGTTCGCCTCGCGATCAGCGAGCACGCGCTGCGCAGCACCGACGCGCCTCGGTTGGCTGGACTGATGCGCGAGCGGATCGAAGCCGCCGCACAGCGCGGTGATCGCATTCACCTTCGAGAAGAAGCGCGGTTCGCGCTCTCGGTCGAGCGAGATCTTGCGCGCGCCGTCCTGATCGCCAGGGCCAACTGGGATGTTCAAAAGGAGCTCGCCGACGCGCGGCTGCTCGTCGAGGCGGCGGCTGCGGTGCGCGACGCCGCGGCTGCCGCACCGGTCGTCGAATGGATGAAGAAGACCGGCGTGCGCGATGCGTGGCTCGATGTGCGGGTACGCGCGCTGGGGCCGCAGTGATCACGCTCGTCGTCCTCGCATTGGCCCTCGTGCTGATGCTCGCGATTCCCAAGGTTGGTCCCGCCACGAAGGTCCCCACGATGAAGAAGAAGCGGATCCGAAAAGAGAACCCGATGTTGCTCGGCCTCCGCTGGGTTCCGACCTCTGTGACTGCGCCTCTGTGGTTGAAGCCTCTGCCGACGAGCCAGCAACTCGTCGTGGCGCGCGCGCGCAAACGGGAGGCGTCGTGAGAATCGCGTTGATCGCGCTGACCCTGGCCGCGATGACCTCGACCGCCGCGGCGCACAAGCCGAGCGATGCGCAGGTTCGGCTGACCGCACGCGGCGAGCTGATCACGGGCAGCGTCGACATCGCGATTCGCGATCTCGACGGCGCGCTGCTCCTCGACGCCGATGGCGACGGCACGATCACGTGGGGCGAGATCGCGGCGATGACGCCGGCGATCACCGGCTACGTCACCGAGCGGCTGACACTCGCCGCGAACGGCAAGCCGTGCCGCACCACGTTCGGTGCCGGCGCGCTGGTCGATCTCTCAGATGGCCCCTACTGGTCGATGCCGATCGACGCGACCTGTCCGGCGCAGATCACGGCCGTGACGGTCGACTATCGCCTGCTGTTCGACATCGACGCGCAGCATCACGGGCTGGTCACGCTCGACGGCACGACGATGATCGTGCGCGACGCGACGCCGGTCGACATCAAGCTCGGCGAGCAGACCTCGATCCTCGGCTTCGTGCGCGAGGGCATCTGGCACATCTGGATCGGCTTCGACCACATCCTGTTCTTGCTCTGCCTCGTGCTGCCCGCCGTGTTTCCGCGGAAAGGTGCTGCGGAGTCGTTCCGCGGCGTCGCGCGCGAGGTGTTCGAGATCGTCACCGCGTTCACGCTCGCCCACTCGATCACCCTCGTGATCTCGGCGGTCGGCCTGGTGACGCTGCCGTCGCGGTTCGTCGAGACGGCGATCGCACTGAGCGTCCTCGCTGCCGCGATGAACAACCTCGTGCGCGCGATCGACGCCCGCTGGGCCGTCGCGTTCGCGCTCGGCCTGTTGCATGGCTTCGGGTTCTCCAGCGTGTTGATCGACCTCGGCTTGCCGTCGAGCCAGCTGGTCGGCTCGCTGCTCGGGTTCAACCTCGGGGTCGAGATCGGCCAGGCCGCGATCGTGATCGCGGTGCTGCCGGTGCTCTACTTCATCCGTCGCACGATGGCCTACCAGGCGGTGCTGTACGCCGGCTCGGCCGCGACCGCGCTGCTCGCGATGTCGTGGTC
>JACCYD010000788.1 GCA_013696695.1 Deltaproteobacteria bacterium
GTATTGGGCTCCGCGAAGCCGGTGACGGTGAGCATCCCGTCTGGTTGCTCGAGGATCGAGCTGCGCTGCGGCGAGGTCACTCGCAGCAGAGGTGGATCCGGCTGCGTGAACAAACAGCCGGCGACGAGTGGGATGACTGAGATCATTGCGTGGCGCATGAAGAACCTCGATGGCTAGTTGCTGAGGGCTCATCGCAACGTCTGTGCCGCCACTGCCGCGTCCCCAACCACTCGACTGCAAACACGCCAACGTGGTTGGGCTGTTGCAACGTCGTGCACACGCGGGGGGGCACACGTCACCAGATCACAACCTCGTGATCTTGCGGCGATTGTCGGGTGGCATCTTCACCGGAGCCGACCAGTGTTGCAGCCCGCGCTACACCGCAGCTGCGGGCCGGTTCCGGCCTATCCTGTCGCCATCGTGGACGACAACAGCGACACCGAGTCGATCGCTTCGAGGACGACCCCGCAGGGCCCCGGTGAGGCACCCACCATGCTGAGCCAGCGGTTCATCGCGGCCACCGAGATCGGGCGCGGCGGCATGGGTGTTGTGTTCCGCTGCCGCGATGTCGAGCTCGGACGCGACGTCGCCATCAAGGTCTTGAAGGGAGTCGGAACGGAGCTGCGGTCTCAGCTGACCCGCGAGGCCCGCCTTCAGAGTCGCCTCCAGCATCCGTCGATCATCCCGGTCTATGACATCGAGCGCTCCGCCAACGGCAACGAGCTGATCGTGATGCGGGAGATCGCAGGGCAGACACTGCGCGCGATCCTGCGCAAGCGAGCGATGGCTCGTCGCGGCCTGCTGTCCGCGTTGTCTCGCGTCTGTATGGCGATCGACTATGCCCATACGCGGAAGGTGGTGCATCGCGATCTCAAGCCCGAGAACGTCATGATGGGTGAGTTCGGCGAGGTCTACGTCGTCGACTGGGGGCTCGCGATCGAGCTCGACGCCGAAGTCCAGTCGATCGGTGGAACGCCGGGCTACACGGCGCCGGAGCAGCTCGAGGGCCGTGCGACCGAGCTAAGTGATGTCTTCTCGCTCGGCAAGATTCTGTTCGAGATCCTCGACCCCGGAGACCTGCAGGATGCCCCACCCGAGCTCCTCGCGATCGCGACGCGGGCCTGCAGCGACGACGCTGCCGCTCGTCCGACGGCGCGCGAGCTTGCCGATGTGATCGATCGCTTCCTCGACGGCGAACGAGATCTCGCGTTGCGCAAGCAGCTCGCCGCCGATGCCGCCGATGCGGCTCGAGCTGCGCTGGCGACAGCCGACCGCCGGGTGGCAATGCGCGAGGTTGGACGCGCACTCGCTCTCGATCCCGATCACGGCGACGCCCGCTCGGTGCTACGCGACCTGTTGACGGCACCGCCCGCACAGCTCCCGCCGGAAGTCGACGAGTGGACCTCGCGCGAGCGTGGCCGCGCGATCCGCGGGGCGGTGAGTGCCGCGTCGCTCGGCTTCATCCTCACCGTCGCGCTCCTGCCGCTCGAGGCCATGATGGGCGTGCGGTCGCCGGGATGGTTCGTCACGCGCGCCGCGCTTGCTGTCTCGGCCATCGTGGCGTGCCGGTTGCTCGCGCGACAGGCACGACCGACACGCGCGGGGCTCGCCGTCACATTCACACTCAGCATCGCCACGATCTCGTGTACCTCACTCGTCGCAGGACCCTTCATCCTCATCCCGAGCCTCGCCGTGCTGGTCGCCGCGAGCCTCGCCTCGCTCGGCGGGCGCCGCTGGATCGTGATGACCACGCTCATCGGCCTCGTCATGATCGGGGTGCCGTTCATGTTCGAGTATCTCGGCGTCGTCGCGCCCTCGTACACGCTCGGCGACGACATGGTGATCCATCCGCGCCTCATCGACCTTCCTCCGACGCTCGCGCCGATCTACTTCGTCATCAAGGAAGCGATCATCATCGCGGTGGTCGGCATGATGCTCGCGCGCTTCCGCGACACCTTGGCGGCCGCCGAGCGGGCGCTTGCCGTCCACGCCTGGCAGCTCTCTCAGCTGCTGCCGAGCAAGACCTGATCACTGCTACCATCGCGGGATGGATGTGACGGATCCGGACGATCCACGCAGCACCGAGCTCGTGAATCGCGACACCGGTCCCGCGCTCGATCGGATCGAGCTCGTCGTCCTTGCAGGGGCCGAGGCCGGCCACACCTTCCGCGCGACCGGCCCGCGCTGCGTGATCGGGACGCACGAGAGCGCCGATCTGGTCCTCCACGATCCCACCGTGTCGCGCTTTCATTGCGAGCTCTGCCTCCAGGACGGATCCGTGATCGTACGAGATCTCGGCGCGAAGAACCGGACACTGGTCAACGGGGTTGCGGTTCTCGTCGCTCCGCTCAGCGACGGCAACGTGCTCACGCTCGGCAAGACCCAGGTGCGATTCGCCCGCGATGTCGGAGCACTGCGCGTCGCGGTCTCGCAGCGCGAGCAGTTCGGTGGCCTGGTGGCTCGTGGAGTTGCGATGCGCACCGTGTTCGCCGTCCTCGAGCGCGCGGCTGCCGCCGACTCCACCGTGTTGCTGACCGGAGAGACCGGCACTGGCAAGGACGCCGCCGCGCTGGGGATTCATGCCGAGAGCAAACGCAAGAACGAGCCGTTCGTGATCGTCGATCTCGCATGCGCGCCGGCAGGGTTGCTCGCGAGCGAGCTGTTCGGCCACGAGCGCGGCGCGTTCACGGGCGCCAACCAGACGCGTGTGGGGGCGTTCGAACGCGCCCATGGCGGCACGGTGTTCCTCGACGAGATCGGCGATCTCGATCTCGATCTTCAGCCGCAACTGCTGCGCGTGCTCGAGTCGCGCACCGTGCAACGCATCGGCGGCACCGAACGGATTCCGATCGACGTGCGCGTCATTGCCGCCACTCATCGCGATCTGCGAGCCGACGTCAACGCCAAGCGGTTCCGCTCCGACCTCTACTACCGGCTCGGCGTGCTCGAGGTGCGACTACCGCCGCTGCGTGAACGCGCAGAGGACATCCCGCGGATCGTCCAGGCGCTGCTCGCCGAGCTCGATCCCGACGGCGAAGCATCGATCGCTCGCGACGCCGCGTGGATCGCGGGTCTCGTTCGCCACCCCTGGCCCGGCAACGTGCGCGAGCTGCGCAACTACCTCGAGCGCGCGATCGGTCTCGGGCATCACCACAAGGCGGCCGATGCCGACGTCGCGATGCCCCTCAAGGAGGCACGCGCGCGCTGGGTCCAGCTGTTCGAGAGCCGCTACCTGGCAGAGCTGTTGCTCGCGCACGAAGGCAATGTCACGGCGGCGGCACGCACCGCCGGTGTCGATCGCGTGCACTTCTACCGGCTGCTCGCGCGCGCGGGCCTGCGCTGAACGAGGGCTACGACGTCACGTGATCGGGAGTCGAGCGCGCGTGTCGGAGCTTTTCGAGCGCTCCACCCGCGAGGCCTTGCACTTGGATGATGCGGTCGGCCGCCGTCTTGTCCGCGGCGTCGAGCCGGCCGCGCAGGGTCTCGATGGTCCCTTCGAGGCGGTCGAGGCCGCGCTCGAGCAGCTGGCGCGCGTTGCCGCGGAGCGTGTGCAAGCGGTCGGCTGCCCGCGCGTGGCCGCGGTCCAGACTGTCGATGATGCGGGTGAGGGCAGTGGGCTTCGCAAGTGAGTCGTTCATATGACTAAAGCTTTTCCACGAACGAGATCGACGCAAGCGGTCGCGAACAATGAATGCGAGATCGCGGCGATGCGCACGTGCGCGCGATTCGAACGCGCGCTCCGGCGCATCCAAAGTCGCGCTCGTCCAGCGCATCGTGTCGTCAGGTCGCTTAGTTGTGCAGCGATCGTCTTGTAGGAAAGTCTCGTGCGCGCGGCGGCCTGCGTCTTGCGTGTCAAAGGGCTCATGAGCAATGCAAGCAAACGCGGCGAAGGTGCCGCAGAAGAATTGGGCGGCAAGATCAAGAAGACCATCGGCAAGGTGATCGGCAACGATCAGATGGAAGCCGAAGGCCTGGTGAAGGAGAAAAAGGGCGAGGCGAAGCAAGAGGCCGCGAAGGCCGCGGAGCGAACGAAGGGCAAAGTCGAAGAGATCGTCGGTGCCGTGAAGAATCGCGTCGGCGCGGTGATCGGCAGCGAGGAGATGCAGGTCGAAGGCAAGGCCAAGGAGCTCGAAGGCGAAGCGCGTCAGAAGGCCAACGAGTAGCCCGAGCGGTCTCGGGCCACGAGGCGGCGACACGCCGACCTCGGGCTGCGCTACAGACGAAGTAGAGGGTTTCCTCGAGCCGGACACGACGTGGCCGCGCTCGCCGACAGCGGAACCTTCCTTCGTCGATGACGTGCCCAAATTGCCGGGGCAGGGCCGGTGACGGCTAAGATACGCGCGTGCCGTTGCGTGGTCGCGGAGCCCACTACTCGATCGGCCGCCGCGCTGTCGAGTGGACGCTTCACAACGCGTATCGCGGTCACTGGCCCGCGCGGCTCGTGCGCGCGCTCGGCATGCAGCGCCGCGTTCAGGTCCGTCACCATCGCGTGGCTGTTGCCGGCTGGCCGAGCACCGTGCGTCCGCTTCGCATCGCCTTCATCTCCGATCTGCACGCCGGTCCGACGACGCATTCCTCGTTGCTCGACGAGGCATTCGCGCAGCTCGCTGCGGCCGACGCCGATCTCGTGTTGCTCGGCGGCGACTACGTGTTCTTGTTCGCCGAGTACATCGATGCGATCGCGGATCGGCTGCGCCGGATCCGCGCGCCCAGCGGGATCTACGCCGTCATGGGCAATCACGATCTGTGGGCCGACGACGCGGCGATCGCGGGGGCGCTCGAAGCCGCCGGTGCACGCGTGCTGGTCAACCAGCCGGTGAGCCTGGCGGCGCCGTTCGCGCACGTCGCGCTCGTCGGCCTCGACGATCCGTGGACGGGCTCGGTGCCCCGCTTGCCGCTGCTGCCGCGCGGCGACGACCGCATCCGAGTCGTGCTCGCGCACGCACCCGAGGTGATGCTGCACCTCGGCGACGAACCATTCGATCTCGCGCTGTGCGGTCACACGCATGGTGGTCACGTCGCGTTGCCCGGTGGGGTGCCGATCCTGGTGCCGGGTCCGCTATCACGCCGCTACGCGCATGGACGCCATGACGTCGGCGGCGGCCGCACGCTGATCGTCAGCCGTGGCATCGGCGGCACCGAGGTGGCGCTGCGCACGTTCGCCGATCCAGACATCCTGATCGTCGAGCTCGGTTGCTAGTACGTGATCATGGCCGCGTCAGGACGTTTGTAAGTCCGACCGATCCCGGTCCGGCGAAGTCGCCCTCGTGTGGGCCGGTTCGCCCATCTCGCGACTCAGGTCTCGAGCACGGCAACCGACCAAACCAACACGTGGTCGCCGATGCGGAGCGCGCAACTCACGGGGCCGTCTTCCGACACGATGAAGCCGACTGCCCCCGGGTTCTCGTACGCAAACGAGATCGCAGCGCCGTGCCGCGCGCCGTGGCGCGCCGGGTATGCCTCCCAGGTTTCACCCTCGGCATCCAACGCCTGACGGACCGTACCGGCAGGAAGCTGCACCGCAGGGATGAGATACCCCGCACCGTAGATCGCGAGATCTGGCCCGCCTAACACCGCACCGTCGATGGCGGACAGCTGCGCGACATCTTCGATCGCATCTTCCAGCTCTTCGGCCGCGACATCGGCCGCGTTTTGGGCGGCATCGCGAGCTCGTGCTTCGTCGTGGTCGAGGCTCTCGTCGCGCTTGGCAATTCGCTTGGACAGCGAGCCCCGAATCAGCTCCTTGTCTGCTTGGATTCGAGTCGACAGCAGCATCGGATCGACACGCCCGTAGGCCACGCCACGCAACGTGGCTTCGTCGGGCTGCTGCGGCAGCAAGGCCAACAGTGCCCCGTAGCCGGTCGCGCGCATCTTCTGAATCAGCCGTCGCAAGGCGGATTCGGGATACGTGCTGATCGTGGGGCCAGTCGCTCGCGTGGCCTCCGACTCGATGTCGCCGGATTCGCGCGTGATCGCGCAGATCGCGCGCCGCACCGCACCGTCGGTGCCAATCACGTCGATCGGCCGCGGAACTTGCTTGCCCGCTTCGAACCGCAAGATCTGATCGATATGACGTTCGAGCACGATCACGCCTGCGCGTGGCGCCGCGATCCGGATCGCCGGCCCGCCATAGGTCCGACGGCGAATTCGCGCGAGGCCGTCGATCCAGAGCTCGTTGCCGGTCCCACCCACGACGACCAGCTGCGCGCCGAACTCGATACCGCGTGACAATTTCGCGAGCGTCTCCACATCGAAGCTCTTTCGCGGGATCGCGGTGACGTCCCAGGCGAGAGACGACTCCTTGTCGCCGTCGGCGGCGTCATCGACCACCGTCGAGAGGCCGGTAGCACCGGCGACATCGTAGACGATTGCGACGCGAACGTGCTCGCCCTCTTCGATCACCAGGCTCGCGAAGAACACCGTATCGAGCAGCAGCGACACGCAATCCAGACCGGTCGCCGAGATCGTCAGCTTCTGTTCAGCGACCAGCCGCGCCAGCATCTCGCGTGGGTATTCGAGTGCCATTACCCGCCAAGTATGAGCACGGACCGGACCGCGCTCACCGGGAATTCAGAGTCCGAGGCCGGGCCACGTGTGCCCGATCGATCGGGCGATTCACGACAGCGGTCTTGGGACCGATCGCGTCACGCATCGTCGAGATGGCAACGTTCACCAGCACGGTGCGAACGAGGGCGCCGAGGACGGTCTCCGCGCTGGCTCGCCCTCGTTTCGTGGGGGCAGGACGGCCGAGTTGATACCCGATGACGGTGGCTACACCGAGGCGGAGCCAGGGATTTTCGAGATACGTCCGCGGCGACATCATCGCGCGCACGTGCAGCAGCTTCGCGCCGAGCCGCTGCCGCATGCCGGGTCTGATTGCGTCCTGCATGTTCAATCGCGACGAATGATCCGGGCCAGGGCGTAGCCGAGCCCGAGTCCGATCGCGATCGCGACCAGCGGATGTTTCTTCATCAGCTTGCCGAGCGTGTCGACGCTCTTGCCGAGGCCGCGTGACGTGTCGTTCTTGAAGTCGACGACCCGTTCACCTGCCTCATGAAGTCCGTGCGTGATGTTTTCTGTGACCTTGTCGAAAGTGCTCGTCGCCATCGTTGTCTCCTTGAATCGGTGCTTCGTTCGGCGGCCACAGATGCATCGCTCGTGCCGACGAGCTGCAGCGTCTTCGCCTTCGGCTTCAAGTCCGGCGAGGTCACGCGCGCGAAGACGCGATCGTTGGCGAGAACATCCCAACTCACCTCGGGACGCGCTGGGCCTTCCACTTCCAGCGACACCGCATGGAGCCGGTCGGTTGAAGAGACCGATCACCGCGACCTAACGCTTTCGTGATTCCGGGCCGCGCGACGGTGGCGGTCTACTTCGGTTCGGGTACGGGCACGTCCTCACGAGGATCGGGCGCGCCATCCGGCGCATCGTTGCTCGCCGGTATCGTCTTCATGTTCTTGCGCGCGAACTTCCAGCTTTGCTGGACGATCCAGGACAACGAGCGATCGAGTCGGGTCGCCTCTTGTTGAATCTCGTGGAGCATCTCGTCGGGGAAATACAGCGAC
>JACCYD010000814.1 GCA_013696695.1 Deltaproteobacteria bacterium
CGTACTACGCCGCGGTCCAGAACGTCGCCCGGCTGTCGTACCAGGCGATCATCGCGGCGACGTTCGTCGTGTTCCCGCTGGTGTCGCGGTCGACGTTCACCGACGACAAGGAGACCACGCGGGGCTACATCCGCGTGACGTCCCGCTACTCGCTGATCTTCGCGATGGCGATCGCGGTGGTGATGGCCGCGAATCCCGCCGAGGTGCTCGGCCTGGTGTACGCCGCCGATTACGTCGCGCTCGGCGCCAACGCGCTGGTGCCGCTCGCGCTCGGAACCGTCGCGTTTTGCGTGCTCGCGATCAACGGCACGATCCTCAACGGTGCGGGCCTGACCCGGCCAGCGATCGCGGTGGCGGCGGTGACGCTCGGCATCGCGTTCATCGGCAACTGGATCGCGATCCCGCTCGCGGTGCCGCACGGGCGAACCCTCGAGGTCGCCGCGTCGGTGAGCGGTGGCGCGATGCTGATCGGTGCGATCGCCTCTGGCGAAGTGCTGCGGCGGCGGCTCGGCGCATTCGTGCCGTGGATGTCGGTCGCGCGCGTCGTGATCGCGACCGCGTTTGCCCTGGCCGTTGGCCGGATGTTGCCGTTCACCGGCAAGCTGATGACGCTGGTCGAAGCGGTCGTAGTCGGGGTCACGTTCTTGATCGTCCTGGTGGCGACCAAGGAGCTGGGGCGTCGGGATCTGGACGCGATCAGGGCAGTCCGTGCGAAGCGCGGCAGCGCAGGAGAACCATGAAGAAGCTCGTCATCCTCGTATTCATGATCGCGTGTGGCGGCCTCTCGCAGAACACCGACACCCTCGGAGACGCGATCCGCAGCTACAACGATGGCGTGCGGTGGGGGCGCTACGGCGTCGCCGCGGCCAAGGTGCCGCCTCGGGAGCGCGCGGCGTTCGTCGAGGACATGGACGAGCGAGCGGAGAACGTGAAGATCACGGATTACGACATCGTGGACGTTGCCGCCAAGAGCGGCCGGGAGGCCCGGGTCCGCATCAAGATCTCCTGGTACTCCGACGAGGAGGGCACCGTTCACGAGACCCACGCGGTCCAGACCTGGGAACGCCAAGGAAAGCATTGGTTCATGGTCCAGGAGTCCCGGGTGCGGGGTAAGGAAATGCCTGGGTTGCCGGAGCCGGTGGATGGTCACGACCAACAAAAACCGGCGGATTCGCGGACTTCTCGGCGCGACCGAGGACGCGGTACCATTTCGCCTTAATAGTGTCGCAGAGCGACTTCGTCACTCGGGGCCAGGCGCTGGTCAACTCCGGGCAGTACCAGGAGGCAGTCAAGGTCTGCCGTCTGGGCCTGCTCGGCAGGCCGACCACAGTGGAGGGGCGCGTCGTGCTGGGGCAGGCGCTGCTTGCCCTCAAGCGGTACGACGAGGTGCTCGCCGAGATGCGCGTCGCGCTCGAGCTCGATCACGGATCGTTCCTCGCGCAGTTGCTCAAGGGCGAGGCACTCCTCCGCAAGGGCGATCCGCACGCGTCGATCGAGGTGCTCCGCAAGCTCCGCGCACAGGCGCCGAATGATCCGGCGGTCGACGGGCTGCTCCAGGAGTGCGAGCTCAGCCTCGGGCGGCCGGCCACCAGCGCGAGCCACCCGTCGGTGGGCTACGTCGGCAAGGATCCGAACAAGGTCGGCGACAACACGCGCCACTACCCGAACCACGCGTTCGGCGGCGACGCCGACGAGGAGACCACAGGCGGTAGCTTCGATCAGCCAACCGCGATCGCCGCGCCGAGCGGCAAGAAGCGCTCGAGCCCGAAGTCTGCGGCGGTCCCCAACGTGACGCCGTCACCCAGGGCGCTCGCAATCGGCGACAAGTCCGGCACGGTCGAGGTCGATCCGGAGCTCGACGGGATCGAGCTCGATGGCGACGACGACTTCGGCGACATCGCCTCGCCGCCGAGCTCGAGACGCGCCCCGGCCGCGGCGCCGCTCGAGCGCGGCCAGGTGACGTCATCGGCCGGCCGTCGCGGTGGTGGGCTGCCAAGCCC
>JACCYD010000830.1 GCA_013696695.1 Deltaproteobacteria bacterium
AGCTGTGGCTGCACAGGCAAGAAGCCGCAGACGCGCCCATAAGAAGCCGCAGACGCGCCGATAAGAAGCCGCAGACGCGCCGATAAGAAGCCGCAGACGCGCCGATAAGAAGCCGCAGACGCGCCGATAAGGAAGCCGCAGACGCGCCGATAAAGAGGCCGCAGACGCGCCGATAAGACGGACCAGCAAGAAGCCGTGGCGGGAGCCGTCATGTGCGGTGACGTCCAGCGCGCTATGGTGCCCCGATGTGTCGGAACATTCGCCCGCTCTTCAACTTCGAGCCTCCGGCGACCGAGGATGAGATCCTCGCAGCCGCGCTGCAATACGTGCGCAAGGTGAGCGGGACACGCAAGCCAGCTGGCAAGAACGTGGCGGTCTTCGATCGCGCCGTAGTGGACATCGCGAAGGCGACCCGCGCACTCGTCCACTCGCTCGAGACCGCGGCACCACCGAAGAATCGAGATGAGGAAGCGGCAAAGGGGCGCGCTCGCAGTGTGAAGCGGTACGGCTGAGCTCCATGCTCTACGTTTCAATCGCTTACCTTCGCGTCTCGGCCTGTGCGTGATCTGGGATCAACGTTCGTGTTCGCCGTCCGCTCGAGCCCACGTTCTCCGAGTGACTTTGCATGACCCCTCCACGGTCTCGCTCTCCGCTCGGTCGCTGATTGCTATGCCGCGCGCTCCAACTACCGCCATTGCTGTCGCAATCCTCCGGCAGGGGATCGGTAGGAATCGGCAACATCATCGGCTTCGGCTTGCGATAGCGATAGCGGCGCCATGCCAGCGCGTCGAATGGGATGCGCGAGAGCACCGTGGCGATCGGTCCCGGCCCGAAGTACGTCGGGATGCCCGTGCGATCCTGTGCGGCAAGCACGATCGTGCGGTTGAACCGGGCATGAAACGCCGCGACAACCGTCGGCGCTAGCGCGCGATCACCGACGACGTGGCGCGGCACGTAGACGATGAGCACATCGGCCTGGAATAACCGAATCGTCGCGCCGGTGAAGCAATCAGGATCTGCTGCACTGTTCATCATAGCGACGCCGGCAGGCTGGCCGCCTCGCGCACCACACGCTGATGTTCCTCACGCCACGCTTCGAGCTGCGTCTCAAAACTGCGAAGGCGAGGATAGGCAATCGGGAAATAGCCGTCGCTCGGTCGCCGCGCGCCGGCTTTCCACACCGCCGCTGTAACCGCAGGCAGCGCCCGCTCGCGACACGCCTTGGTGACCTCGGTGAGTGCAGCGTTCAGCTTCGAGCTCCGAGAATGCGTCGGCGTCTTTTTGCTGAGCGCTTCCGCAAGCTCGCGATAGGTGATCGACAGTGTTCCCATCCGTAACGTTTTCACGAGATGGCGATAGATGTGTTGTGCGATCGGGGTAAGCTCGGTCATGTCGAGTCTCCTGTAATTCAGTGTTGTTGATCTCAAGTTGGTCAACAGGCCATCGAGGCGAGGCCTGCAAGCATGTCCGTTTGTGGATCGGGATCGCGAAACGACGCGGCTTCGCTCAGGCACGCGGGATCGATATGCTCTTTTCCGGCGAGGTCTGCCACGGTGCGCGAAACCTTGATAAGTCGGTCGACGCTGCGCGCCGTGAACGATCGCCGTTCTTCGACGAGCGCTTCGAGCGTGTCCTCGCACGCTTGGTCGAGCGGACATGTCGCTCGCATCACGGTTGACGACATCTCCGCATTGCAACGCAGCCCCCACGGCGCAAGCCTCGCGACCTGGCGCCGACGCGCCGCCGCAACCCGTTCCCTGATCGCCGCCGAGGATTCGGCCGGTTGATCATCACGCAAGTGTGCCAGCGGCACCGGTCGAACAAACACCTGCAGATCAATACGATCGAGCAGTGGTCCGGACATGCGTTGTCGATATCGTTCGATCGATCCATCTGAACACGTGCATTCACGTACGCCCGAATCCCTCCATCCGCACGGACACGGATTCGCCGAGGCGATGAGCAGGAACGATGCTGGCAATCGCATCGTGCCGTTGACGCGTGCGATCGTGACGGACCGCTCCTCGAGCGGTTGTCGTAGGCCCTCGATGGCCGCCCGCGGAAATTCGGGCAACTCGTCGAGAAACAACACACCGTTGTGCGCCAGCGAGATCTCGCCGGGACGCGGATGGCTACCGCCGCCTAGCAACGCAGCCGCCGAGATCGTGTGATGCGGCGCCCGAAACGGACGTTCCTCGATCAATCCGCTCGCAAGGCCGATCGACGAGTAGATCTTCGTCGTTTCGAGCGCCTCGACCTGCGTCATGTCCGGTAGCACGGTCGGAATTCGCCGCGCGAGCATCGTCTTACCGGTGCCCGGTGGACCAGCGAGCAGCAGGTTGTGACCTCCCGCCACCGCAACTTCGATCGCGTACCGCGCAAACTCCTGTCCACGCACCTCGGACATGTCCACCGTGAAGCGATCCTTCCGTTTTCGCGGGGCGGGTTCCACTAGGTCGAGGCCGCGTTCCCCCTGCAACAACGCGACAACTTCGGCGATGTGCTTGAGGCCGTAGACCTCGATTCCCTCGACGACTGCTGCCTCCTGCGCGGAGCCGACCGGCACCATCACCCCGCGCATTCCGCGCTCTCGCGCGAGCATCGCCGCTGCGAGTACTCCATGAACCGAACGGATCGTGCCATCGAGCCCGAGCTCGCCCATGACGAGCAGACCATCGAGAGGCTTCGGCGAGTAGCCGCGGTCCGCAAGCATGACGCCCAGTGCGATGGGAAGATCGAGACCGCAGCCAGGCTTTCGAAAATCTGCCGGCGCGAGATTCACAGTGACGCGCTTGTGCGGCACGTCGTGCCCCACGCACTGCAACGCGCTCCTGATTCGCACGCCACCTTCCCGAACCGACGCCGTCGGTAAGCCGACCACGTGATAGAAAGGAAGCCCCTTTGAGATCTCGGTCTCGACGTCGAGCAGCACGGCATCGATGCCATCGAGGGTGAACGAATTGATGTGAGCGACCACGCGCCGATGCTCAGCACATCGCGCGCCAGCGTTTCGCTCGTATATTTTCGGTGAGTTGAGTCGTGCGTTGTCCGCCGGCTGGACGAGGTGTCCGGCTTTCAGCCGGACACGGACAAGGTCGCCTTCGCGAACACCTCAACCGAGGTGCCCCCTAGTGAGG
>JACCYD010000833.1 GCA_013696695.1 Deltaproteobacteria bacterium
CCACGCACACTGTCCAGCAGCAGCGGATCCTCGATGACCTTCTGCGGAAACATTCGCTCGGCGAGCCCGGGCACGAACACGACGTCAAACGCCATCCCACGGATCGCCTCGATCGGTGCGATCAGCACCGCCCCGTAGCGGCGCGCGGCGGGATGGACGATCAGCTCGGCGAGTCGCGGTGCGAGCACGAGCTGGATGTCGCGCAACGCGACCGGCCCGACGTCGGCCATCGGCACCAGCGAGGACAGGGTCGAGAGCACGCGATCCGGCGAGCGCAAGGCACGCGTCGCGAGCGCGGACAGGCGATCGATCCAGTCGCCCCAGGTGGCGTGCGCGGGCAAGGTCGAGAGCTCGTCGAGGAGTGGCATCGCGAAGCGACGAAGGTGCGCGAGGTCCTCGCGCATGCGCGTGCGTGACTCGCTCGGGCTCTCGAGGTCTGCGAGCTCGAGCCGTGCCGCGAGCCCGGCGAGCCGGCGCTCCCAGCGCTCGAGGCCGCCGATCACCGCCGCCTCGACGAGCAAGCGCTCCCATCGCCACGGTGCGCGCAGCGTGCCACCCGCCACCGGCGCATCGGGATCACCACCGAACCGCGGGCGAGCCACGGGTTGATCCTCGAGCGTCAGCGCCGACAGCTCCTCGTCGGGCGCCACCCAGCGCTCTGCAGAGGGCACGGCAGGTGGCGGCTCGCCTGCGATCGCGTCGGGCACCTCGCCGATCGACACGTATTCCGCGAACCGGCGCGCCGACAGGCCCTCGGCCGCACATGCGAGCAGTGCGAGGAACGCGCGGCCCGACGGATCGGGGCGCACGGTGCCGTGCTCGAAGTAGACCTCGACGCCCGCGCGCGAGAAGGCTTCCTCGAGATGCGCGCGATAGTGGTTCGGCGTGCGCAGCACGATCGCCATCCGATCGAACGGCACCCCGGCCTCGGCCTCGGCGAGCACGCGGCGCGCGAGCTCGACGCACTCGCGATTCTCGCCCGGGGCCGAGAAGATCTCGATGCTGCGATCGAGCGGCGCGAACGTCAGCTTGCCGCGATCGAACAGATGCTTCTGCACGCGAGACAGCGCATCGCGCTCCTCGACGGCGAGCACTTCGACTGCACCGCCGAGCCGCGACGAGGTCAGCTCGTCGCCGACCGCGACCGTGATCAGCGCGTCGGGCGCGGCGCCGAGCACCTTCTCGAGGAGCGCCTGTTCGGCACGCGCGCGCAGCCGGACGTCGAGGACCAGCGTCGGCAGGCCGAGCAGCGCGTGGCGCGTGATCGCAGCGGCGAGCTCGAACACCTGCGCGCGATCGGCGAGCCGCGCTCGCTCGAGCTCGATCGCGAGACCGGCGAGGGCCGCTCCGATCTCGGGGCTGAGCTTGGCGGAATCGATGCCGCCCATGCGGAGCTCGGTCAGCGTGCGCGCGAGGGCGCGTGGCAGCCCGGGCTGATCCGCGACCGCATCGAGCCGGCCGAGGGTGCCGGCGGCCCGCATGCTGTGGATCACGCGAGCGCACAGCGCCTCGACCGGCAACATGCCGATCGGCGCGAGTGCTCGACTCGCGAGCTCGAGCTTCGCGAGCTCGGCGGCGAGTCGGCCGAGCGTCATCCGATGCCAGCCGAAGCCGGACCCACGCTCGCGCGCGACCTGACGGATCAGCTCCGCCGCCCCGTCATGCGTGGCGCCGACGATCAGCACCTGCTCGTCGGGCGAGCGTGCGGCAAGCCAAACAGCGGCTTCGCGCAACCGGAGCTCCGCGCGCGCACTCGTCACGACCCGCCGCATCTCTCGCGTTCTATCCCGCGCGGCCTGTCCACGCACGGTCCGTCGTCGAAGAATCAGCTGACGGCGCGCAGCAACGCGCGAGCGATCCCGAGCCCGAGCAGGCCGGCAGCAACGCCGCCGACCAGCGTGATGCCGATGTTCGCGAGCGATCGGCCGGTCTCGCCGTCGAGCGCCAACGCCGAGCTCTCGTAATTGAACGCCGAGTACGTGGTCAGGCCGCCGAGGAAGCCGGTGGTCAACGCGAGCTTGAGATCGTCCGGGAACGCCGTCAGCCGCAGCGACAGCTCCATGATCAGCGCCATCAGGAACGAGCCGACGACGTTGACGATCAGCGTCCCGTACGGAAACGCGGTTCCGAACCGCTCGCCGGCCCACAACGAGATCAGATAGCGGACAGCACATCCGGCACCGCCCGCACCGAACACGATCACGACCCGGGTCACGCCCGCAAGCGTACCTCTGCTACGCGGCGTCGCGGTCGGTCTTGTCATCCTTGGCGGTGCGAACCGTCAGCACCGGGCACGGCGCCGACCGCACCACGGTCTCGGCCACGCTGCCGAGCAAGGCGCGCGAGATGCCGCGCCGGCCGTGCGTGCCCATCACGATCAGATCCGCGTTGACGTCCGTCGTCGTGGCTTCGATGACATCGCGCGCGTCGCCGGTCCGCAGCAGCACCTGACCGAATTTCGTCTTGTCGCGTCGCGCGTCGACGAGCGAATCGAGCTTGGTCTGGTTCTCGGCGATCACCTGGTCGATCACCGCGCTCGTGATCCCGACGCCGAGCTCGGGGACGCCGAGCGATGGAATCGCGATCACGTGGACGAGGTGGACCGTCGCATCGAGCTTGGTGGCGAGCTCGCACGCGTAGTCGAGCGCCGCCTCGGCGCCGTCGCTGAGGTCGGTCGGGACGAGGATATTCTTGGGCAGCATGGACGCCTCCGCGCCCTAAGAGTTTCACGAACCGGGCCAACAAAACTCGGCGCACGGCCCAAGCGTTCGCGGCAGGTGCGCACACCGTGCGCTGGCGACGCGGGACGCGGGACGCGGTAGAACTGCGCGGAGGATGCGCCTCACCCGCAAGTTCATCGCGGCGCTCGTCATTGGCGTCGCGCTGGTCGCCCTGGTTCAGGGCTACCTCGACTATCAGCGCGAGCGCGATCTCTTCGATCGCCAGCTGCGAGGTGAAGCAGCCGCGCTCGGTCGCGCACTCGGGCGTGGCGTTGCGGACGTCTGGCAGCGCGATGGCGAGGCGGCCGCGCGGCAGTTCCTCGAGGTCGCCGCGACCAAGAGCGGTCGCTTGCAAGCACGCTGGGTGTGGCTCGATGCGCAGGGCCGCGACGAGCCGCGCGCACCGCGTGCACAGCTCGAAGCGCTCGCTCCCGATCAGGTCGTGATCGTTCGCGACGATACGCGCCGCCATCTCTACACGTACATTCGCGTCGAGGTAACCGAGCCGCGCCTCGGTGCGATCGAGATCGCGCAATCACTCGAGCAGTTCGATGCCTACGTCGAGGCGTCGCTGCGCACGCGCGTGATCGGCTCGGCGAGCGCGGTCGCGATCGCGGCGTTGCTCGCACTCGGTCTCGGCGTCGTGTTCATCGGTCGCCCGATCAGCAAGCTCGCCAACAAGGCGCGGCGCGTCGGCACCGGCGATCTGTCGAGCCCGCTCGTGCTCAAGCAGCGCGACGAGCTCGGCGAGCTGGCCACCGAGATTAACTTGATGTGCGAGCGCCTCGCCGAAGCGCAGGCCGCCCGCGAACAGGCCACCGAGCAGCTGCGCAACGCGGATCGCTTGACCACCGTCGGCAAGCTCGCGTCGGGCCTCGCGCACGAGCTCGGCACCCCGCTCAACGTGGTGCGCGGCCGGGCCAAGCTGATCCTCGATGGCGAGGTCGAAGGCGCCGAGGTCGCGAACTCGGCGCGCATCGTGGTCGAGCAATCGGAGCGGATGACCGCGCTGATCCGCGAGTTGCTCGATTTCGCACGCCCGCGCGCGCCCAAGAAGTCCCCGGTCGACGTGCCTCGGCTCGGCGCCCGGGTGTGCGAGCTGGTCTCGACCATCGCCAAGAAGGGCAACGTCACGCTGGTACCCCCGCCCGAGGCGGCTTCCCACCGGATCGAGGCCGACGACGCCCAGCTCACGCAAGTCCTGACGAACCTGGTGGTCAACGCGATCCAGGCGACGCCGGCAGGGGGCCAAGTGGCGATTGCCACCCGGATCGTCGAACAAACGCCGCCGCCGTACGTCGGAGGCAACGTGCGTTCGTGGCTGGCCATCGATGTCGAGGACACGGGTGCGGGAATGGACGAGGCGACCCGGATTCGCGTGTTCGAGCCGTTCTACACGACCAAGGACATCGGTGACGGCACCGGACTGGGCCTCAGCGTGAGCTGGGGGATCATCCGCGAGCACGGCGGCTGGATCGACATCGCGTCCGCGCCCGCCAAGGGATCGACGTTCACCGTGTATCTTCCAGACTTGAAAGGCATGACA
>JACCYD010000839.1 GCA_013696695.1 Deltaproteobacteria bacterium
ACTCCGCGGTGCGCATCACGCACATGCCGACCGGCGTCATCGTCGCCTGCCAAGAAGAGCGCTCGCAGATCAAGAACCGGGCGAAGGCGATGAAGATGCTCCGCTCGAAGATCCTCGAGGCCGAGCAGGCGAAGCAGTCCCAAGCAGAAGCCGCCGCTCGCAAGTCGCTCGTTGGCTCTGGCGATCGCAGCGAGAAGATCCGCACGTACAACTTCCCGCAGGATCGCGTCACCGATCACCGCATCAACCTGTCGAAGCACAACCTCCCGAACATCATGGACGGCGCGATCGACGACATCGTCGACGCGTTGCGCGCGAACCATCAAGCCGAGCTGTTGAAGGGCCTGTCGGACTGATGTTCTTCGCGCGAACCTGTTTCGCGCGCGACATGGGCTTGCTCGCGGTGATCGCGGTCGCAGGATTTGGAGGTTGCCAGCGCCGCGCGCCAGTCACGTCGTGCGCGAGCGACCTCAGCGGCGAGTACGAGAGCTCCGCCGGGCGCTGGATGCTGATCGATCACGGGCCGCGCGTCGAGGCGTACCCGTTGTTCACCGACGTGCCGGCCGCGGGAGACCTCGAGGTCGCACCGCGCATGATCGAGTGGCGCCGCACCGCCGACGGCTCGCTGCGCGGCGAGACCCGGCGACGCTACATGAAGACGTCCGCGAGCTGTCTCGCGAGGGTGCCGGCGCGGATCACGTCATGCGCGAGCGACACGCTCGACATCGTGCTCGGTGATACGGCCGCGCCGCTGTCGTTCACGCCGTGTCAGTTCGGCCGCGTCGAGCCCGCGCACGTCGAGCGCTGGACGCACCGTTGATCTGAGGCTCGCTCGATGAAGGTTCGGGAATACCAACGCGGCGTCTGCGAGTAGGATGCGCGCGTGCGGCGATCGCATCTCGTGGTTGGTGGAGTCGTCGCGTTGATCGTGGCGTTGCTGTTCGCGTGGAAGCTTCGCGGGTCGTCGGACGACTCCGCGGACAGTGAAGGCGGTGCGGGCGGTGCGAGCAGCGCGAGTGGAGGCGGCACAGGTAACGCGAGCGGTCGCAGCGGCCGCACCGGCACGACGCCCGGCTCGATCGGTGGACGCGTCACTCGCGCCGCGGACGGCGGCCCGGTGGTCGGTGCCACGATCGCGGTCTCGCGCGATGCCGTGATGCCGATGATGGGCACCGACGAGGAGGCCCCGTCGGCGCTGGCCACCACCGATGCCAACGGAGCATGGTCGATCGCATCGATCGCCGGCGGACAGTATTCGGTCGGCGCGATGGCGGCCGGTCTGCAGCCTGGTTCGCAGCTGCACGTCTCGATCGCCTCCGGCACTCGCACGACGGTCGATCTCGCGCTCGCCGCAGGTGGCATCGCCGTCACCGGCACGGTCTCCGATATCGGCGGTGGGCCGATCGGCGGGGCACGTGTCACCGCACGCAAGTCGTCCGAGCTGCCGTTCGGTGGCCGCCCCGAGCACGTCGCGATGACCGGGCCCGACGGCAAGTACGCGCTGTCACTCGCCGATGGCGACTACGGTGCCACTGCACGTCACGACGACTACACCAAAGACTCGAAGAGCTTCGAGATCCACGGCTCACCGATCGTCGTCGATTTCAAGCTGTCGCCCGGCAGCGGCATTCGCGGCATCGTGGTGACGCGCGAAGGCAAGCCGGTGCCCGGCGCACATGTCACCGCGAGCACCGGCCGGGTGATGCGCGACGGTGGCGCCAGCGCGACCGCCGACGACAAGGGCGAGTTCACGCTGACCAGCCTTGGCTCCGGCGCGGTCAAGCTGCGCGCGACCGGCAAGGGCTTTGCCTCGAACGAGCCGACGGTGGTCGAGCTCGGCATCGGCGAGCACCTCGAAGGCGTGCGCATCGTCGTCGACGTCGCGTTCTCGATCAGCGGCCGCGTCGTGCGCGCCGGCAAGCCTGCGGAAGGAATTGCCGGCGTCATGCTCGGATGTTTTTCGATCGGCACGGGACAGGCGGAGATGGCCTCGGATCCGAGCGACGACACCGGGGCGTTCGAGATCTGGGGCGTCAAGCCGGCGAGCTACATGATGTTCGCGATCGGCAAGGACGCGATTCCCGAGATCGGCAAGCCGGTCGAGGTCGTCGATAAAGATGTCACGGACATCGTCATCGAGATGGCCACTGGCGCGACGCTGACCGGTCGCGTCGAGCCGGGAATGATCTCGAGCATTGGACTCGAGGTCGACGAGAGCAAGATCGGCATCGCGAACATGTTCGACGCGATGAAGGTGATGATCGTGCGCGGCGAAACCGACGCCAGCGGCGTGTTCACGCTCAAGGGCGCACCGCCCGGCGAGATGTCGATCGTCGCGACCACCGTCGATGGCCGGAAAGGCAAGCTCGCGATCGTGGTCACCGGCGCGGATCAGACCGGCTTGATCGTGAAGCTCGAGCCGCGCGCCTCGATCGCCGGCAAGGTGGTCGATGAGAAGGGTGCGGCCGTCGCCGGCGTGCACGTCAAGGTCTCCGACGAGGACAAGTCGGGTGGCGGCTTCAGCATGGGTGGGTTCGGCCGCCAGGCGAGCGCGCTGACCGCGGCCGACGGCACCTTCAAGCTGGTCGGCCTCGAGCCCGGCAAGCTCAAGCTGAACGTCACCGACGAGCACGGGCTGATCCCGTTCGCCCGCGGCGACAAGCGCGCGCAGGCGCTCGAGGTGTCGAAGGCGCAGCAGATGACGGGCGTGGAGCTCGTCGTCGAGGCGCGCGATGGCGTGATCCGCGGTCTCGTGATCGGTGCGGATCGCCAGCCGGTCGCCGATGCGTGGGTGTCGGTGCGGCGCGATGTCTCCGCCGCCGGTGGCAAGCAAGATCGCGCCGACATGATGGCGGCGTGGATGGATTCGGCGGATCCGATTTTGACCGGCGCCGACGGTAAGTTCACGATCGACAAGCTGCGCCGCGGCACCTACGCGGTCACCGTCGAAGGCCCGAAGGGCGGATCGCGCGCGAGCAAACCCGGCGTCAAGACCGGCGACACCGTGACGCTCGTGCTCGAGCCGCTCGGCTCGCTGACCGGGCGCGTGCTGTCGGGCACCGCGCCGGTCACCGAATACGATCTCGGCTGCCGCGGCACCGGCCCTGGGATGCGCTTCGACTCCGATGGCTTCGGCGGTCGTCGGTTCGCGAACGCCGACGGCAGCTACACGCTCGAGCGCCTCGCGCCTGGTGAATACACCTGCACGGTGACCTCGAAGCTCGGCACCGCATCGGGCAAGGCCGTGATCGCGACGGGGCCGACCAAGCTCGACTTCACGCTGGTGGCGTTCGCGTCGGTCACCGGCACGGTCGTCGATGCGACCACCGGCAAGCCGCTCGCGGGGATGATGGTGCTGGTCTCTGCCGAGGGGCTCGAAGGCAAAGGCTTCGCCGAGGCGATGACGGGCAAGGCCCCGACCACCGATGCCGGCGGCAAGTTCGTCATCGAAGGTGTCCCCGCGGGCAAGGGTCAGGTCCACGTCGCGCCGAAGGACGCCACGTTCAATCACCTCGCGACGCGCGACTACACCGCGACGTCCGGACAACGCGTCGATCTCGGCACGATCAAGCTGGTGCCGCCGCGCACCGGCGAACCCGGCACGCTCGGCTTCTTCGCCGCGGTCACCGACGACAAGCTGATGATCGTCGACGTCAAGGACGACTCGCCGGCGTCCAAGGCCGGTGTCGTCGAGGGCGATCGCATCCTCGCGATCGATGGCAAGCCGGTCGCTGATCTCGGCGTCGATGTCGCGAAACAGATGGTATCGCCGGGCAGCGTGCCGACGGGGCAGCCGATGGCGCTCACGCTCGAGCGCGCGGGCAAGCAGGTCGCGGTGTCGCTCGTCGCCGAGCCCTTCTGAGGCGTAACGAAATCGCGCAGATCCACATCGGGGACAGGATCCACCTATCCACACTCGCGAGATCACGAGCATTCTGGACGGAAACGTAAAACTACATTTCCTGAAAGCGATTTTACGTTTCCCGGTAGAACCCTAGCCACATCGAGCGCTTGGAGGGGTGGATCCTGTCCCCACACTGCAAGTGGGCGGATTTGCGAGGCTGACGGAGCTACTTGATCAGCAGCTTGTTGAGGGCGGCGTGCATCTTCTTGAGCTCCCCATCGGGGTCGCGCTCGTTGAAGCCGTCCTTGCGATACTTGATCACCTGGTTGCCATCGGCGACGAACGAGGACGGCATGGTGTCGGAGCCGTAGCGCGACGCAGTCGCGGACTTGTCAGCCGGCATGTAGACCAGCGTCATGTTCTTGAGCTTGAGCTTCTTGTGAAAGCGCTGGCCGTCCTTGACGTCGTCGTCGACGCCGATCGCGACGAACGTGATCTTGTCCTTCAAGATCCCGGCGAGCTTGTCCCACGCAGGGAGCTCCTTCGCGCACGGCTTGCACCACTCGGCGCCGACGGTGACGAGCACCCACTTGCCACGCAACGACTTGAGCTTGAATGCCCTGCCCGCGCCATCGACCGCGGTATCGAGCTCGGCAAGCTTCTGACCGACCGTGAGCACCTCGGCGGACGCCGGCGAGGCGACCACCAGCAACGCGAACGCGGCGAACGCCAGGCGCATGAACCTGGGACGCATCGCACCCATTATCGATTCACCGCCAGCTCTTCCTCGATCCACATCCCTAGATACTTCACGGTGATCGGCCCCTCGAACTTGCGGTCGTTGAAGTACACGCTCGGGGTCGAGTCGACACTCGCGCCGTTGCCCTGGACCTTGTCCTGCTCGACCTGCGGCGCGGCCGCCGTGTACGCGGCCTCGAACTTCGCGACATCGAGTCCGAGCTGTGCGGCGTAGCCCATGACGTCGGCCTTCGAGTGCGCAGGAGACTTCGCGAACAGCAGCGCGTGCATCTCCTTGAACTTGCCCTGCTGGTGCGCGGCGATCGCCGCCATCGCGGCGCTCTTGCTCTCGGGCCAGTGACCGAGCGGGTACATCATGAAGTACTCGGTGATCTTGCCCTCGTACTGCTGCGCGAGCGCGTCGAGCACCGGCTTGAACTCCTTGCAGTGCGGGCACGCGTAATCGAAGAACTCGACGATCTTCACCGGCGCGTCGTCGGTGCCGACACGCGGCGCCCGGCTGACGTCGAGCTTGACCATGCGCGGCTTCTCGTACTTCGAGATGTAATCCTCGCGAATCTTGTCCTCGGGAAACTCGTCCTCGAGCATGGCGCTGACGAAGCGCACCGCGAACGGCGAGCGCTTGCACGACGTGTCGTCGATGAACGATTTGCGGAGGCTCTCTGGCTTTCCGCACGGCGACTTCAGCGTGCCGACGAGCCGGTAGAAGGCCTGCTGCTTGTCCTTCTCGAGCTTGCCGAGATCGATGCCCTGGAGCGGCGACGTGTCGATCGGCGCCGCACTGGCAGAACCGTTTTCGCGTTCGAGCGCGTTGATCGGGCCCGGGTCAGGCTTGGCCGTCTTCTTCTCGCAGGCACCACCCATCAGCAGGGGTGCACCGAGCAGCGCCACGATGAAAGGCCTCAAAATCCGTGCAGTTGACACTGCGTGGTTGTAGTGCACAGCCGCAGCCATTTCAACCGAACGTGGCTTGACGAGACGCGTCACGGACGGTATCGATCGTATGAATGACTGTTCATTCAGTCGACCGGTCGAGCGACAAACGCGTTCGCATCCTGTCCGCTGCCGAGCGCGTGTTCGCGAAGCGCGGCTTCTTCGCGGCGCGCGTCTCCGAGATCGCGAAGGATGCCGGCGTCGCCGACGGCACGATCTACCTCTACTTCAAGAGCAAGGATGACCTGCTGATCTCGTTGTTCGAGTCGCGCATGGAGCAGGTCAACGCCGCCCTCCGCGAGGCGATCGGAAATGTCCCCGCCAACCGGCCGATCGATCAGCTGCGCGCCTTCATCCACGCCTACCTCAAGCTCGTGCACGACGAGCCGTCGGCCGCCGAGGTGCTCACGATCGAGCTGCGCCAGTCGTCGAAGTTCATGAAGGAGTACGAGAACCCGCAATTTGCGGACTTTCTGCGCACGCTCGGCGGCATCATCGCCGCGGGTCAACAGCAGGGGCAGCTCGACGATGCGATTCCCGCTCACGTCGCCGCCCGCATGATCTTCGGCATGCTCGACGAGCTCGCCCTCGCGTGGGTGCTCGCGCGGCAACCGGTCAAGCAGTCGGCGCATAGTTCCTCGCCTCTCCCCGGTACGCGTCCGAAGAAGTTCGATATCGTCCGCGCCGCTGATTGGGTAGTGGCGCTGGTGTTTGAAGGTCTAGCTACGAAGGAGTCCGCATGAAGATCCTCGTTCCCGTGAAGCGGGTCCCCGACCCGACCCAGAAGGCCAAGATCAAGGACGGCCACATCGACCTCGCCGGCGCCTCCTGGATCGTCAACACGTTCGACGAATACGCCGTCGAGACGGCGCTCCGGTTGTGCGAGAACGGCGCGGAGAACGCGCGCATCGCCGGCAGCGAGATCATCGTGGTCTCGCTCGGTCCCGACGACGCCGCGAAAGAGATTCGCACCTGTCTCGCGATGGGCGCCGATCGCGCGATCCACGTTGTCACCACCGACGAGGAGATCGACTCGCTCGTCGTGGTCAAGGTGCTCCAGGGCATCATCGCCTCGGAGAAGCCGGACCTCGTCGTGATGGGCAAGCAGGCCGTCGATGGCGATGCCAACCAGGTCGGTCAGATGCTGGCCGGCAGGCTCGGCTGGCCGCAGGCCACGTTCGCCGCGTCGATCGAAGTTGCGGTCGACAAGAAATCGCTGTTCGTCGGCCGCGAGGTCGATGGCGGTGTCGAGTACAAGAGCGTCCCGGTGCCGTCGGTGATCACCGTCGATCTCCGCATCGTCGGCCCGAAGGCCGTCAAGAACAACGTGACGCCCGAGACGCACGTGTACTCCGGCGAAGGTGCTCGCCTGCCCTCGCTCAAGGGCATCATGGCCGCGAAGAAAAAGCCGATGGTCACCGCGAAGGTTGCCGATTACGGCGCCGAGCCAAAGGCCATGATCAAGGAGCTGTCGGTCACCCTGCCGCCGCCGCGCGCGGCCGGTGAAATCGTGCCCGATGTGGTTACGCTCGTGAAGAAGCTCGCCGACGTCGCGAAGGTCCTCTAGGAGCCGTCATGGGAAACATCCTCGCATTCTGTGAATTCACCGATGGCGTGCTGCGCTCCAGCGCGCTCTCGAACATCGCCTTCGCACGCGAAGCAGCCACTCACCATGGTGGCGAAGTCATCATCATTCTCGTCGGTGCCGGCGCTGCGGCTGCCGGCGCTGCGGCGTCGAAGTTCGCCCCGAAGGTGATCACCGTCGAAGACCCCGGTCTCGCGAACTACCTCGCCGAGACGTACGCGCCGATCGTGGCGCGCGAGGCGAAGGCCAACAACGCCACCGTCGTCACCGCCACGGCCACCGCGGTGGGCAAGGATCTGCTGCCGCGCGTCGCAGCGCTGCTCGATGCCGGCATGGCGTCCGACATCGCGAAGACCACGGGGAAGGACACGTTTATTCGCCCGATCTTGGCCGGCAACGCGTACTCGACGGTGCAGATCAGCACGCCGATCATCTGCGTGACGCCGCGCCAGTCGGAGTTCGAGCCCGCGGCCGAGCTCGGCAGTGCCGGCACGGTCACCGCTTCAGCGGCCGGCGCGATCGACGCGCTCGGTGCGAGCTTCGAGCGCCTCGACGCGCAGAAGTCCGACCGCCCCGATCTCGGCGATGCCAAGGTCGTGGTGTCCGGTGGTCGCGGCATGAAGACCGGCGAGAACTTCAAGGTCCTCGAGGAGCTCGCCGATCTGCTCGGTGCCGCGATGGGCGCCTCGCGCGCTGCCACCGACGCCGGCATGGTCCCCGCCGACTGGCAGGTCGGTCAGACTGGCAAGATCGTCGCGCCGAACCTCTACTTCGCGGTCGCGATCTCCGGCGCGATCCAGCATCTCGCCGGCATGAAGGGCAGCAAGACGATCGTCGCGATCAACAAGAACAAGGACGAGCCGATCTTTCAGGTCGCCGACTACGGCCTCGTGGCCGACTGGGAAAAGGCGATTCCCGAGCTGATCACCGAGATCAAGAAGCTCAAGGCGAGCCGCTAACGGATCCCCGGCTCGCAGACTCGCCACCCATTGTCGCGATCGCGAGTCCGCTCGTGTCGGATCGACTTTGCTCTAGCTCACCGCACCAGGCCGCGCTCGAGGAGTGGCCCGAACAGCTCCGCCTTCACGATCACGCGAGCCCGAGACGGTCGGCGGCTGACGCCGAACGGTGTGTCGCTCGGGCGATCATCGATGCCGAGCAACACGTACGCGTGGCTCGACCCGATCTGATCGAGTCGGTCTCGCTCTGGTTGCTGAAAATCCCCGTCGAGGACGACATACATATCGAGCTCGCGACGCTCGATCAGACCGAGCACGACCTCGAAGTCGATCTTGAACATGCTCGCGGCGACTGCGGGGATGCGACTGGGTTCCACATATGGCGACGAGACATCGGAGCGATCCAGCTGGAGATTCATCCCCGCCTGCAGATCAGGATTCATCGCCATGTCCTCGAACGGACGCGTCGACCAGATTCGCGCGGGCCTGCCGTACCGCTCCTTCACGATGTCGTGGACCGCGGTCTCGGCCACCACGACCCAGCCGCGATCGTGCCACCAGCCGAACTTCCACCCGGGCTGGACCCACAGCGTGGACTGGATCGCGAGCGGCACGAGTGCGACGAGGCCGAGGGCGGTGACCAGCGGACGTAGCTTGCCGGTGCGCCGGAGGACTCCGAGCGTGGCGAGATTCACGAGCTGCAGGAAGCCGATGCCGAACAGCGGCGCGAGCAGGATGAGCGAGAAGCTCATCAGCTTGATGAGCGCCTGGACGTGACCGGCCCACAGGTAGAACGCGTAGAGGATCAGGGCGCCCCACAGCAGCAGGAGCGCCTCGCGCCGATGACCGCGCGGCGCGGCGACCAGCCCGACGACGGCGAGCAAGAGTGGCGCACCGATCAGAGACGCGGTGTGGCCCGTGATGCCGCGCCAATCGCTCTTAACAGAGTCCACCGCTGTCGATGCGGTGCCGACCATGAAATCCGCCCCCCAGAAGATCGCGAACACCAGCGTCAGCACGGCCAATGGCGCCAGCGCGCTCGCGAGCCATCGGCGACGGTGGTTGGACAGCAGCAGGCCATCGGCCACGAACAACGGCAGGTACAGGATCACGACGTATTTGGAGAGGACGCCGGCGAACAGCGCGAAGGCGCTCGCGGCATGAAACACGTGGATCGCGCGTGACTCGGGGGTCGTTTCCGCGACGGTCCGCGCGCGTCGCCCGAAATACAGCGCGAGTGCGAACCACAGAAACGCGAGCGCATCGTAGGTCGCGAGCCGGCTCGTGAACACCAAGGGCATCGCGAACGACAACAGCGCGAGGCCCGCGAGACCGCGCAGCTCGTTCCTGGCGCGGCTGTCGGTGCGATGCATGTCGAAGATCACGGACCGCGCCCACGCATGAGCGATCACCACCGTGGCAAGCCCGATCGCAGCATTCAGGTAGCGCGCGCCGATCCACGAGCCCGCGACTGTCTCCGCCGCATGCGCGAGCAACGGATATCCGAATTTCCAGCCGTTGAGCCATGCGAAGTCGAGTGCCGGCTCGAAGGCATTCCGCCCCGCCAGCAGATACATGCCTTCGTCCATCCACGGCCCGAGATAGTCCATGCGGCTCAAGCGAACGAACGCGCCGATCGCCATGATCCCGATCCAGGCGATCGCGAGCCACAGCGGCATCCGCACCAGCGATGACACTCAATCGACTCGCTCGACGGTCACCACCGTGGAGGAGCGGGGCGCGGCGCAAAGCGTATGCTTGCCAGGCAACAGTCGATACCAGATCACCCGTCCTGCACCGATCGCCTCGAGCTCGCAGTTGCCTTGTTCGTTGCGGAGTCCGACGAGGTCGGCAGGCGCGCCGCGGATCGCGAGATCCGAACGCTTCGCGATGTCCACGCAGGTATCGCCGGGCGGCAGCGCGAACTGCTCCCCCGAGACCGGCGCCACGTGCTGTCCGCACGTGAGGGCTGCGAGCGCCAGCGGACGCCGGGTGCGTTCGTTGTCGAGCACCTTCTGAAAGGTGGTGTCGTCGATGTCGAACAGGAAGTGGGTGTAGCCGAGCTCTCGGATCGGCTCCACGTGCTCGCGGATCCAGGTGTGCCGTGGCCGCTCGTAATCGAGCACGCCGGAGAGCTCGTAGGTGCTGAACAGATTGAGCCCGGGGAGCGTGTGTCGCGGGCCGAGGATCGCGCCCAGATCACGGGCCCACTCGTCCGCACGTGAGTTGTTCTGATTCCAATCTAGATTCGAATCTCCAAGAAAACGATAAGCAGTCTTCTTCTCCACGAGCACGTTCGTAAACGAGAGTGGATTTCCGAAAAACCGGATCTGTCCTAGCAGTGCGAGGGCCCCCAGGATGATCACGGCGATGCGGCCCCGCCGCGGGAGGTCGCAGACCAGCGATCCGGTCAGGATGCAGGCCAAGGCGACCGCCATGAGCACGAACCGGTAGCCGACCTGAAAGCGCAGAACCAGCGAGAAGTACGCGATCATGTAGAGAACTACCAACAACAGGAAGCGCCGCGTGGCATCGCTGTGGCGCACCCGGCGCACCGCCATCGCGATCGCGGCCAGCTGCGTGACCACGAGGCCGATCGGGGTCTTGAAGACCCACAGCACGACAAAGTAGTACCAGACGCCATCGGGGTACCAGCGGCCCAGAAGTGCCGTATTGGCCACGCTATGTGCGTTGTGCGTGAAACAGATATCGATGCCAGTCAAAAAGTCGCGCGGGAACGGCCAGAACATCCATCGACAGTGATCCGCGATGAACTGAAAGGGTCCGGCCCTCCACGACGTGACCCGGGTGCCTGCACCGATCCCGTAGAACCCGTAGCTCACGCAGATCACGGCGTACGCGACGGCCATGGCGATGCCGATGCCCGCCGCGATCTTGCGTGCGCTGCCGGGAGGCGGCCGAACCCCGGCCAGCAGCGCCAGCGGCAATAGCAGGACGAGCAGTAGACCAGAAAACTTCGCAGTGACCCCGAGCCCGAGTGCCAGGCCAAACAGCGCGGCCTCCTTGCGTCCTGGTGACTCGAGGAAGCGGAGCGTTGCCCACACCGCGAACACCGTCGCGAACGCAAACGCGACGTCGACCGTCGCAACGCTCGCGTGCGCCTGGAGACTTGGCTCGAGTGCGACGGCGCCCGTCGCGAACCAGCCGGCACGCGGCCCGAACCGACGGGCCAGCTTGTACGCCATCCCGAGGAGCAAGACGTACCAACCGAGGGTCGGCAGTCGCGTCACGAAGCGAGTGACGACATCCCCCGCCCCGAGCTCGCGCGCTGCGCGAACGGCGATCGCATTCGGAACCATGATGGGTGTCTTCGAGTCCCAGATCGGTTGGGACTGACGCTCGGTGATCCCCGCGAACACCAGCCGCTCGGACCACACGACGTGCCCTGGCTCGTCCCATGTCCACTCGGAGTGGATCGCTGACGCGATCACGTTCGAAACTGCGAACACCAGGATGAGTGCGAGGAGCAGCCGTTCGGCGCGCCCAACTCGATCGGTGTTTCGATGATCCACGACATCGCCGTGTCCATCGTCGTCGCGACGCTTCACGAACATCAGCCTAAGCCGTGAAGGGGCGCGGCAACCACATCGCGCGCGATCGATCTCGTCCGACAAAATGCGTAAAGCGAGTTTACAAAACTCGACGATATAGATTAAGTTGGCGAGTCATCTACGTGTCTGAGACATGTAGCTGATAGCCGACATTCCGCTCCACGTACCCAATGAGGTTGCATGAAGTACATCAGACTACACGCGAGTATCCTGTCCCGGCGCGTGCCTCATCTGCTGGTGGGCATGCTCGCCGTCACCGGCTGCGCGGTCAATGACGACCTCGACTACGAAGGGTCCCTCTACAACGGGGCTGGGTCCGGGACTGGCGCGCCGCCGCCGATGCCGAGTAACGCGCACTGGGCGACCAATGATGGCAAGACCTGCTTCTACGTCGATGGCACCAAGGTCCCCAAATCCGAGGTCCAAGCAGTGGCCAACGGACAAAAGGATCCACTGCAGTGGTGTAGTCACGACGTGAATCGAGACACCATCGTCGACAATAACGATGTGCTGGCCTACGACAGTGTGTGCGGTCCGATGACGTTGGCGTCTGCACCGAACTGCGCAGTGGGAGCGTTCGGCCTCAACACGACATCGACGGCCGGAAGCGCCAGCGCCAAGCCGGGTGGCTGTAACCACCGCTCGTTCCCGAACGCGATCGGCACGTCGCAGACTGCCACCGAGAACGGTGCCTGCATCGACCTCAACAACGCCTTCTTCACCGCGTTCAACCCCGGCAACGGTCGCTCGTGCGGCACCTGCCACAAGATCACCGACGGCTGGACGATCTCCAAGGACACCGCGAACTACCTGTTCGACCACTCCAACGGTAACAACCCGCTGTTCCGTCTGAACGACGGTGCGAATAGCCCGAACGCATGCGTGGCGAGCGGCGGTTGCCCGACGGTCGCCCAGAAGCGCGTCGCGTACAGCCAGCTGCTGAAGTACGGCAACATCCGCGTCGGCATCGGCCTGCCGGCCAATGCCGACTTCACGCTGGTCTCGGTCAACGATCCGTACGGCTTCGCCAGCGCGGCCGAATTCTCGATGTTCAGGCGCCCGATGCCGTCGTCGAACATCAAGTACCTGTCCGCGGTCATGTGGGACACGCGCGAGTCGGTCGGTCCCCACGTCGGTTACAACCCGAATGGCACGGATCCCCAGCCCGCGGTCGATCCGAACGATCCCGCCACCACGCTTCTCAACCAGCTCTGGTTGGCCGGGAACAACGATTGGCAGCGTTTCGCGATCAACATCCGCGGTCTGTTCAATCAGTCGAACGCCGCCACCGTCGGTCACGCCCAGGGTCCCGTGCTGACCACGGCGCAGCGCAACGCCGTCGTCAGCTTGGAGGTCAACAAGTTCAGCGCGCAGAACCACGATCAGGGCGCTGGCCCGCTCTACCAGCCGCTGTACGGGGCATATGGCGGTCCCGAACCGCTGGCGACCACGAACTACTGGGCGCCGGCAGCCAACTCGGACTCCACGCAATACTTCGCCGGTATCAACGATCCGCTCGGGTTCAACCCGACGGGGGCACCGTTCAACACCCTCGTGTTCCAGAACTACTCGAGCTCGGCATGGGCGGGAACCAACCCCAGCCGCCTCTCGATCCAGCGCGGCCAGAACCTGTTCAACAACCTGAACGGCAGCTTCACGATCGTGATCTCGGATGTCGGTGGGATCAACGGCCCGTTCGATCCTCAGCCGGGCGCTCCGGGCGCCCTGCCGAACAACATCGGTGGCGCGTGCACCACCTGCCACGATTCACCCAACCTCGGTCACCACTCGTTCCCGAAGCAGCACGCGCTCTGCGCGTCTGGCTTCACGTGTAACGGCGGTCTCGAGATCGGCCTGGTCTCGGCGCCGACGGTGACCACTCGCCCCAACGTCGTGAACGCCGACTTCCCGACGTACACGTTCCGCCGCACCATCGACGGGCGGACGATCACCGTGACCGACCCGGGTCGCGCGTTGATCTCCGGCAAGTTCGAGGACATGGGCAAGTTCAAGGGTCCGATCCTCCGCACCTTGGCGTCGCGTGCCCCGTATATGCACAACGGTTCACTCGCCACGCTCAAGGACGTGATCGCCTTCTACGTCGGTGGCTGCTTCACGCCCGCGGGCGTTCAGGTCACGCGTACGAACGACACCAACACCTGCCCGACCGGCTCGGCGTGGAAGGCTCGCTTCCAGGTCACCAACAACGGCACGCCGATCATCCCGTCCCGTCAGCAGGTGGATGATCTGACGCGGTTCCTGGGCGCGCTCTAGCACTCCCGGCAGCCCGCGACCTCGAGGGTCCATGTGGTCTAGAGCCACATGGACCGTTTTTTCCTGCCGGGGTTGGGGCTGGAATGTCGTCGGTTCGGACTATATTGCGCGCCATGAGGCTCGCGAAACTGAATCTCCTATCGGTGTTGGTCGCTGCTGCGTGTGGCGGCTCTAGCAGCACCACAACCTCGACCACCACCACTCCACCGCCGACTGACACCACCGACACGATGCCCCCGCCGACGACGCCGGTCGACACGGCGGCGCCGGCGCCGCCCGCCCCACCGAAGTCGCTCGCCGAGCGTCTCGGTGGCGTGCCCGCAGTGACGGCGGTCGTCGCGGAGTTCGTCGCACGCACGACGACCGACGCGCGCATCAAGGATCGATTCTTCAGCGTCGACCCCGTCCAGCTCCAGAAGCTGCTCGTGCAGTTCGTCTGCATGGCGGGCGGCGGCGGCTGCAAGTACGAAGGCCGCGACATGGCCTCCTCGCACCAAGGCATGGAGCTCGTCGAGGAGGAGTTCACCGCGCTCGTCGAGAACCTGATCGCTGCACTCGACAAGTTCAAGGTCCCGGAGAAGGAGAAAGGCGAGCTCCTCGGCGCGATCGGTCCGCTCAAGCCGCAGATCGTGGCGCCTGCCGACAAGCTCAAGCCGCTCGACGACGCCAAGCTCGCCACGGTCACGAAGCTCTCGGAGACGCTCAAGGACGAAGAGGCCAAGCGCCTCCTCACCATGGCCGTCCTGGCGGGCAAGCGCGGTCAGCGCAACTACGCCGAGCAGCTGTTCTCGCGTGCCGAGATCGCCATCGGCGCCAAGCCGCTCGCGAAGGTCGCGGCGGTGTTCCGCGCCGGCGGTGCCACCCGCATCACCACGCCGACCAGGAAGCTCGAGGACAAGGGCCCGCAGCCCAAGGTCATCGGCGACGACGAAGCCGAGCTGCCGAAGCCGGCGAAGGCCACCACCCTCCGCGGCAAGATGACGATCGACGGCAAGCCGCCGCAGGGTTTGGGTGTCGTCATGATGTACGGCGCCGGCGGCGCGAAGCGGACGCCGAAGCAGCGAGTGATCGAACAGCGCGACAAGAGCTTCGCGCCTCGCGTCATGGCCGTGCCGGTCGGCTCGACGATCTCGTTCCCGAACTACGACACCGTGTTCCACAACGTGTTCTCGGTCTCGAAGGCCAAGGCGTTCGACCTCGGCTTGTACAAGAGCGGCGATACGCGCGAGTTGAAGGTCGACAAGCCCGGCGTGATCCGCATCGGCTGCAACATCCACGCGAGCATGTCGGCGTACATCATCGCGGTGGACTCGCCGCACTACACCATCGTGCAACCCGGTGGCGCGTTCCAGTTCAACACGCTCAAGCCCGGCAAGTACAAGGCGCAGGTGTGGCTCGAGAACGCCGCCGGTCCGCTGACGGCGGAGATCACGGTCAAGGAGGGCGACAACGAGAGCGCTCTCGACATGAAGGCCTTCGCGGACACGAACCCCGACAAGTTCGGCGCCGCGCGTTGATCCGCTCGCTCGTCAGCTGGCGTTGTTGCGACGCAAGAAGCTGACGAGGAAGATCAGGACGAACAGGCCCGCTGCTCCGAACGCGGAGTACTGAGCGGGCGCCATCCACGCCGGCGTGGCGGCAAGTGCCGTCGCGAGTGGCACGGCGCGTAGGCTCGCGTCCTTGGTGTTCCAGTCGGAATTGACAGGCAGCGGAATCGTCAGTGGCTGTCCGTCCGTCACCGGCGTACCGGTCACTGCGATCGGATTCTTGTCGAGTCCCTCGATCCACGCTGCCTTGACGTGGCCGTCGAGCGAGCGCCGCGACGCCGACAAGTCCACCGGAGCCGAGACCACGAGCACACCCGCGGTCTTCGCCTTGGTGCCCGCGATCGGTGCACCGGCGACGACCACCGGCCCTTGCGGCGTGAGCTCGACGCTCATCTCGCCGGCTTTGAGGGGCCGCAGCGCGGGGGCGGTTGCCGGCAGGCGCACGAGCGACACGAGCTCGCTGCCGCGAATCTGGAAGATCTCGATCACCTCGCCTTTGGCAGGGGTGAACATGTACTCGTTGGCGACGATGTCCTTCATCGTCGTCGCGTCGGTCTCGATCGCCGCGCGAAGAACCGGAGACGTCACGATTCCGGTCGCCTTGAGCTGCGCCGATCGCGCGGTGTTCTCGAACGCGGAGACGACTTTGTCGACGCTGGCGTCGATCGCGATCTTGTGCTCGTCGGTGGGCTTGTCCTTCACGCTGCCCGCGAACATCGCGCCCGCGCCGCCGAGGCCGCACACCAACGCGCCAACGAGCCACAACCCTCGCGCCGATCGCTTCGGCGGGGCTGGCAACCGCACCGGCTCGGCTGCCTCGGGATAGGCGATCGCCTGCTCTTTCGAGCCGCGCGCGATCGGGAGCGGCCCGGGTGCCGTCGGGGTGCCGTGCTTGCGCCAACCGCCGGCACTCGTCGCGACCTCGATGTCGACGTCGTTCTCGGTGTGATCATCCGTTCCCTCGGCGAGCCGAGGGATCGCGATCGGGGTCGACGTACGGGTGCGCATGTCCGCGCGCTTCTCGAACAGGCCGCCCATCAGCTTCGCGAGGTGAATCGACGACTGCGGCAACTTGTTCTCGCGAGCAAACGTCTCGAGGTCGAGCTGCAACTCCTGCGTGCTCTGGTAGCGCTTGTCGCGATCCTTCTCGAGCGCGCGCATCACGATGCGCTCGAGCTCTGCCGGATAGTCGGGTACACGCTCCGACGGCTTCTGGGTCGGGGTATTGACGATCGCTTGCAGGAGCTCGAAGTCGCTCGACGAGTTGAACGCCCGCTTCAGCGTCGTCAGCTCGTAAAGCACGATGCCCATCGCGAACACGTCGCTGCGCCGATCGAGCTCTTCACATCGGCATTGCTCGGGCGACATATACGAGTACTTGCCCTTGAGCACACCGCCCTGCGTTTCGGTTGTCCGGTTCTGCGCCTTCGCGATACCGAAGTCGCAGAGCTTGACCGCGCCGTCGTGGCTGATCAGAACGTTCGACGGCGACACGTCGCGGTGGATGATGTTGAGCGAGACGCCATCGACATCGGTCTTCTCGTGCGCGTAGTGAAGCGCGGCGCAAACCTGGATTGCGATGAAGATCGCTTCGGCGATCGGCACGCGCTCCTTGCGCTTGTTCAACAACTCCATCATCTGACGGAGGTCGGCACCCTGGACGTACTCCATCACGAAGAAGTAGGAGTTGTTGACCTGGCCGATTTCGTAAACCTGCGCGATGTTCGGGTGCTCCAGCGTCGCGACGAGGCGCGCCTCGTCGAGGAAGAAGCCGGTGGTCTGGCCGTCCTGCTCGAGCTCGCCACGCACGCACTTGATGACGACGATCTTCTCGAAGCCCTGCAAGCCGGTCTGGCGTGCGAGGTAGACCTCGGCCATGCCACCGGTGGCGAGGTGGCCGAGTAGCGAGTACTTCCCGAACTGCTCTGGCAGACGAGACAGTGACTGGCCAGAATCCATCTCCACCATCGTTCCATCGTAATTTGAAAGTAATCGCCGATGCAATGACCGCTCGGACAAGGTGTGTGTACGCCAGAGACGCTGCACCGGACCGCAGAGCACACACCGGAACAACTCGCAGATCTCTCGCTCCCGGGATCACTCGCGACTTCAGGCGCGCTAACGTCGGGTGATGGGCTCGATCAGCGAGGTCGAGCAGCGTTCGCACCTGATCAAGCTGATCCAGGCCTTGCAAATCATCACCGAGGTATTGGCGGTTCTCGTCGTTGTCGCTCTCGGCGTGGGGTGCAAACGTTCCTCTCCCCCACCACTCCAGACCGTCGCGGAGGAAGTGGGTCGAGAGCACGGCATTCCGACGAGCATTCTGCTGGCCATCGCGTACTCCGAATCGCGCCTCAGCGCGCGCGGCGATGCCGACGTGCCGCCGGGCTGGGTGAAGTTGACGCCGGGTCGCAAGGACCCGAAGCGCGCAGCACAACTGCTGGGTGTCGATGTTTCGGAAGTCTCGCGAACCCGGACGACAAACCTCCGCGCCGCCGCTGCGCTTCTCGCCGACGCTGCCACGAAGGTCCAGCTTCGTCGCGATGCGCCTGCGAGCTCGTGGGGACCTGCCGTCGAGGTCTTTCACGGCGGGAAAGATCCACTCGCGAGCGCGCTCTACGCACAGCAGGTGATGACCATCCACGCGACGGGCTTTCGCGGCACCGATGACGGCGGCCATGTTGTCGAGCTGAAGGGCGATGGAACCGAGCTGCCGCGAGATCCGCTCCGGGATCACCCGCCGCGTCTCACCGAGGTGATCGGCGCCGGCTTTGCTCCCCATCTTCCGGCGATCGCCACCGCGCATCGGATCCTCGCCCCCGTACCACGGACCATCAAGTACATCGTCATCCACACCACGCAGAACACGTTTTCGATCATCCTCGACTTCTTCCGGCGCGCGGGCACGAACGTCGCGGCCCACTACCTGGTGCGCTCGTTCGATGGGCTCACCGTGCAGACCGTCGACGAACGCCTCGTCGCGTTTCACGATGCGTGCTTCAACGAGGAGTCGATCGGTATCGAGCACGAAGGCTACGTTCACGAAGGCAACCGCTGGTTCAGCGACGAGATGTATCGCGCCTCCGCCAAGCTCGTGCGGGACATCGCTGCGCGGCACGCGATCCCGCTCGATCGAGAACACATCTTGGGGCACAGCGAAGCTCCCGACTGCTCCGATCACGTGGACCCGGGCACGCAGTGGGACTGGGATCGGTTCATGCGTCTGGTCTCCACACCCGACTGACATGACGTGCTCGACGGGGACCTACAGCGCGAGTGATGTGATGTGGTGTGCCTATTTCTCCACGATGTAGGCCAAACATCATTACTGGAAGATCGCGTGTTCCGGTTTACAGACGTGAAGCGGCTCGTGTAGTGTTCGCGTGGGGCAGTCGCAACATGGAGTCTTCCATGTGTGGGGGATTCTTCGCCGCATTGCGGCATTGACCAGCCGGGGAGCATTAATGAAGCAGGCACTCAAGAGGGTCAGTCTCGCCGTTGTCCGCGTGCAGCTGTTTGCGGCACTCGCCCCCACCACTCTCATCGCCGCTGGCTGCACCACCAACGACGAAGACGAATTCGAGAACTTCGCCGAAGCAACCCTTGAAGGCGACGACATCGGCGAAGAGGTGAAAACGGGCGCGAAAGCCCAGTACGACACTCCAAAGAACCGAGAAGGCTCCCACATCTGCTTCACGTTCGAGGCAGGGCAGTGGAAGAAGCTCACGCAAGACGATGTGAAGTTGGTGGTGGCTGGCGGGCATGATCCTCTTCAGAGGTGCAGCTACAACGTGAACCACCCGAGTGGTGTTGCCGGGTGGCGCAACCTACAGCAGAAGGCATCTCTCGATACGATGGATGTCGAGGACTTCTATCCGGTCTGTAGTCAATACACAGAATACTGGCAAGCGCCATTCTGCGAGCAAGGTGCCGGTATTGGCTGGGCTGCGAACGGTTCCACTCCTCCCCCAGCAGAGGCGGATATCGCTACGTTCAACAGCGACCCGACGAGGACCTCGAGCTCGACCACCGGGTTTCGAGCCGGGCCAGGCTGTAATCACCGGCAGTTCCCGAATGCGTTCGGATCCTCGCAAACGGTCACGGCCGATGATAGTTGCATCGATCTCAACGGCCCATTCTTCACGGCGTTTGCGCCTGGCAACGGTCGGACGTGCCAGACGTGCCACAAGATCACCGACGGTTGGACGATGGCTACGAGCACCGTCAACTTCCTGTTCGACGAGACCAATCCCAAGGGGACGAACCCGATCTTCCGACTCAATGACGGTGCGAATAGCCCGGCCGCCTGCCAGGTGTCCGGCTGTGACACCGAAGCGGAGATGCGTACCGCCTACAGTCAGGTCCTGAAGAACGGGAACATCCGCGTCGGCAACTCGCTTCCCGCGGTTGGCATCAGTCCCCAAGGCCAGCCGAGCAATCGCGATTTCGATCTGATCGATACGAATACCGGTAATCCGGTCGAGGCATCTCCGACTTACAATGACAAGTACGGGTGGTACAACCACCCCAGCAACACCAGCCACGAGCTCTCGCTGTTCCGCCGGCCCCTTCCCACGGCGAACGTCAAGTATCTCTCCGGAATCATGTGGGATGTGCGTGAGTCAGTAGCTGCACATGCTGGCTACAATCCAAATGGCAACGATCCTCAGCCGGCCGTCGATCAAAACGATCCGCCAACCACGCTGCTCAACCAGATGTGGCAGAACGGCAACATGGATTGGAAGCGGTTGGCGACCAACATCCGCGGCCTGTGGAATCAGTCGAGCGCAGCCACCGTCGGACACGCGCAGGGTCCAAACCTGACCCCTCAACAACGGCTGGGGATCGTCAAGCTGGAGCTCGAGAAGTTCACCGCACAGTCAGTGTTCCAGGGCGTGGGCCCGCTTCACGATCCGAACAGCAACGTGTTTGGCGGTCCCCAGACGTTGAGGACGCCAAATTACTGGATGTTCCCGGCACCCGCAGGGCAGACGTCCTACTACGCCGGTATCTTCGATCCACTCGGGTACGATCCAGTGCCGACGTGGTTGGGGAGCCCGGTTGGCCCCAACGCGATCAACCCACTGCTTCCTGCTGTGTTCACGAATTATCCGAACACGTGGGCGAACGGTAACGCCCAAAGGCAGTCCATCAAGCTCGGGCAAGATCTGTTCAACAACGTGAACAACCAGTTCACGTTCGTGCTCCAAGACGTCGGTGGCATCAATGGTCCGAATGACGCGGCCCCGCTGTTCGGCGTCAACATTCCGGGTGCGTGCACGACCTGTCACGACTCGCCGAACCTCGGCCACCACTCGTTCCCGCAGCAGCTTGGAAGGGGCGGTCCGTTCCAGTACGGAAACGATCTTTGCAATCTCCCGACTGTGGATTGCAAAGGTGGTCTCGACATCGGTCTCGTCTCGGCACCGTCGGTTGCGACTCGTCCCAATGTCATGAATACGGCTGATTTCCCGACCTACACACTGCGCAAGCGGACGTGGGACGGAGCCGCCTGGGTCAACTGCCCGAACTGCACCACTGTCCAGGTCACCGATCCGGGCCGAGCACTGCTGACGGGTAGATTTGAAGATGTTGGCAAGTTCAAGGGACCGATCCTCCGCGCCCTCGCTCCGCGTGCTCCGTACATGCACAACGGCGTGCTCCAGACCCTCGAAGAGGTGATCTCGTTCTACGTGGGTGGGTGCTTCCTGCCCAGTGGACGACTTGCCCAGCGCCTGGACGACACGGCCAACTGCGGCGCGTCGGCAATCCCCGCCGGTTCGACCTGGAAGGCTCGCTTCTTGGTCAGCAACGGTGCTTTCGCAATCGGCGGACAGCCCCCTCAAGTGATCACTCCCAGCCGCGCGCAGGTTCGAGCTCTCGTGAACTTCCTCGCCTCGTTGTGAGCGATTCGCTGAGCTAGCGAACGGACCGACAATGCCCCGCAACAAACGTTGCGGGGCTTTTTCGTTGTCGCGAGATCACTATCGATCGTCGCGATCGCGGTGCTCGTCGTAAATCACGAGTGCTCGAGTACGTTTTTCGATAACAACGCTACGTTTCGTTTCGCGAACTCTGTAGCTTGATTGTTCATGCTGTCCCCACTATGCGGTCTCGCGCCTATCCTCATGCTGGCGGCTTGCATGCTCGATGACGCCGACGATGAGAAGAAGCGTCCTAACGGCGGCAGCACCACGCCCACCACGCCCACCACGCCCACCACGCCCGATGCTGGTACCGATGCCAGTCCTCCACCACCAGGTGCCGGTT
>JACCYD010000842.1 GCA_013696695.1 Deltaproteobacteria bacterium
GGTAGCGTCCGTGATTGCTGGCATACCCAGTTGGATCACGGCAGGTGGGATCTGCTCGATCCCCAAACGCGTCTATCTCCTATGTGATCGAATCGATCGAGCTTTTCGCCGACGCAGTAGTGCTAGAAGCGCGCGCCAACCGAGTCAGTCGTCGGCCGTTCAGACACGCGCGGTTGCCGCTTCGCAACTAACGTTTCTTGCAGACCTTGAAGCTGCAGTTCCCGCTCTCGCAGTCCGAGCCGACCCTGCACGATGCGCCGTTCCCCAGCTGCTTGCCGCGCGACCCACTCTTCGCCTTGCAAACTTGGAAGCTGCAGTTCCCGCTCTCGCAATCCGAGCCGACCCTACAACTCGTCCCGTTCGTCAGGGCTTTCCCCCGCGAACCGCTCTTGGCCTTGCACACCTTGAAGCTGCAGTTTCCGCTCTCGCAATCCGAGCCAACCCTGCACGCCATCCCGTTCCCCAGCTGCTTGCCGGCATCCGAGTGACCGCTGAACAGCACCAGCATCATCGCGACGCTCGCACCCAGAAACCAAACAACGAGTTTCGACATGTTGCCTCCTGCTACCAACTGGTCGACAGCCGAGCCTTGCACACCCCAGATTTCTTACCGAGCCAACCGTGCGCGGGCCACCAGCACGTTCGCATCGCCACCCGCGCCACCAACGCAGAACAGATAATCGACCGGTTTCGCTACCGGTTGAGATCCAATCTTGGCCTGTATGCACGGCGAAAGCGGTCGACCTCGTAGTTCATGCGAGCACACCTCCTTCTGCTGATACTGCTGATTCCCAAGCCAGCAGGAGCCGACTCCTGGGTCGCCGTCGAGGCGCCGTTCGCGGTGGCCGCGAGCGACGCCCAGTCCAACGCATTTCGGCCGGGCGTCATGCCCGCCGTTGCCGCGTACACCGAGAACGAGCTCTTCGCACTCGGCGTCCGCCTCCGTGGCGGCGTCCTGAGCGACGGTCCCGCACCGGGCGGCGGTCTCGCCGACCCCGCGCTGGGAGGGGTGATGACGGCCAGCGTCGCGATTCGAGTCCCGATCAAGCGGGCCTGGGTCGAGGCCGCCTTCGGTGGCGGGATCACAGGACACGACATCGTCCCGGCCTTCGAGCTCGGCGTCGGTTGGGCCTTCGCCCTCGGCAAGTTCGATGTCGGTCCGAGCCTGCGCTACATGCGGCTCACCGCCAAGCCGATGGATACCTTCGGGTCGGCGGATCTCGCCCTCCTCGGCGTCGACGTGCGATTCGGTCGGCAGCGACCGGAACGCGCGCTCCCGCCGCCACGAGTCGCCCCCAAACCGATCCCTGTGCCGGATCCGATCCGCGTGGTCGAGCACAGTCCACCGCCACCGCCACTGCTGCCACCACCGCCGCCTGCCGGCGAGACGCTGGCCGAGGGCATCGTGCTCGAGAACGATCGGATCGTCCTCGAAGAGCGCGTGCTGTTCCGTGTCAACCGTAGCGAGGTCGGCGCATCGGGCAAGAACGTCCTGGCCGCGCTGGCCAAGGTGTGGCGTGCCCATCCCGACTGGAAACACATCACCGTCGAGGGCCATGCCGATGCGACCGGCACGACCACTCGCAACCAGCAACTCAGCGAGGAGCGCGCCGGTCACGTCAAAGCGGCGCTCGTGTCATTTGGCTGCGCGGATGTCGCCATCTCTGTCGTCGGGTACGGCACCTCGCGGATCCGCGACGCCGGTACCGACGAAGGCGCGCATGCGCGCAACCGCCGCGTGGAATTCGTTATCGATAGGAGCGTGCCATGAACCGCATCAACGTCTGTGCTCTCATCCTCCTCGCAACCGGCTGCAGCTCGCTGGTCGACGATCCCTGCTCCGAGGGCTACCACCTCCAGGAGGGACGCTGCGTCGAAGCGGTCGTACCGCAGCCGCCGTCGCAGCCGCCGTCGCCGCCGGTGCTCTGTATTTTCCAGGAATCGGATCCGATGAATTGCGGTGAGTGCAACCACGTCTGCGCGAGTGGGATCTGCGACGTCTCGCAGTGCGTCGGCGAGAACAGCGGCCACGTCGTCCTGATTGGCCACGACTACGCGCGCTACAACCCGGCGATGGCGCAGGTGCTCGGCAACGCGATCACGCTTGCCAATCGACACGACGTCGGGATCGCCCGGCTCGCCGACTCGACGACCCCAAACTCGGCGAATGGCACGGGCGCTGCCATCACGACGGTGATGACTGACCTGGGACGGCCGTGGCACGAGGCCCTCCTGCCGGCGCCGGGCGAGCCCTTGACCGGCGTCGACGTGCTGATCGTGTTCGCTCGGGTTGGGAATCCTGATACCGCGCTCGCCGCCGGAGCCGCGTGGTCCCGATCGATCGACGAGCTGCTCGATCGCGCCGGTGTCGTGATCGTGCTCGAAGGCGCAGGCGGCGTCGGATACCGGTTCGCGGAGGGCGCGACCATGTTCAACGTCGGTCCCCCCCTCGACGTCACGCGTGAGCTCACGATGGTCAACGACGCGCAGGATGCCGTTGTCCAGCACGTGGTGTCACCGTATCTCGCGGATTCGACCTCGGTCGCTTTCCCCGGGCAGACCGGCGTGATCGGCGTCCCAGCCGGCGCCGTCGTGGTTCACCTGACCCGCTAATTGCGAACGCGAGCGATCAGAACGTTCGCATCGCCGCCCATCGCATCAGCGCCGCCGGGCAGGACGAGGAAGTCGCCGACGGCCACGAGCTCGTGATTGGTGCGGCCCATCGGCAGTGCGCTGACCTCGGCCCACGCGCCGAGCGTGCCGTCGGCCGTTGCCTGCGCGGCGTAAACCTTCGTGGAAGCTGTGCCGCCGAACACCTGGGAACGGCCACCGACGACAAACACCCAAGCGTCGACAGCAACCGCCTCGCCGAACATCACGGGCTCGGGGAGTGGCGCGGTGGAGCGGATGTTGGTGATCGCGGCGTTCTCGATCGACGCGACGAACACCTCGGTGCTCGCGGGATTTCCCTCGCCACCGAGGTAGCCGCCGAGCGTGTACGCGAAGCGCTCGGAGAACGCGTACTCGGCCTGCGCGCGAAAGCCGATCCCCCAGTCGTCGGTGGTCCAGGTATCGGTGTCGATCGGGCGACGGAGCGTGACGGTCTGGTCGCCCTCGTTGGGGAGCAGGGTGTCCATGACGAGGAGCTGGGCGTCGCGAACTGTGGCTTCGGAGGAGATGACCGCGCCGGGAAGGGTGGCGATCGAGGTCAGGGTGGACAGCGTGCCTTCGTCGAACGTGCCGGCGAACACCTGGCGACCGTCCTGCTCGCGATCGTAGATGCCGTCGATGATGAACAGCCGCTCGCCATCGCTGGTCGCGCTGCACTCGGTCACCGGGCTCGCGGTGTGGCCGGCGAGCTGCCACGCGCCGAGCGCGCCGCCCGTGAGCTTCGCGGCGTGGATCTCGTCGGTCTTGGTGAACTCGCCGTTCGCCTGCTTGTAGTTGCCGCCGATCACGACCACCCAGTCGCCGATCGCGGCGCTGCAGTGATTCGCCCGTGGTGTGGGAAGCGAGGGTCCCGCGGTCCAGGCCTCGAGTTGACCGGTAGCCACGCTGGTCGGCACTTCGGTCGTACAGGCAGTGAGCAGAACGATCGGCGCAATTCGCATTCGCATCGCGCGGACTGTCCTCCCGTGGCCGCCGGCGCGAAGCTACAAGGTTGCTACTTCTTCTTGCAGGCCGACACCTGCCCGAGGTCGCTGGCCTCGAGGATGCACTTGCGCTGCTCGACGCTCAGCGTCTCGCACTTCGCCAACGCGCCGTCCTTCGACGCATCGAGCATCTCGCGCATGTCCGCTGGAGCCAGGTCGCGCACGTGCTCGAACACCGCGTCGCAGCTCGCTTCCTTCTTCCCACAGCCTGCTGCGCCCCACACCAACAGCGACGCGCCCACGAAGGCCACGCCGATCAACGTCATCTTCATGGCCTTCCGGACGACGGCCCTGGCTGCATGTCGCACTCGTGCTAGCGTCGGTTTTCGTGATGCAGCAGGTTGGCTGGCGCCTCTTCGTAAAGCGCACATTCGACCGTACTGCCGCGGTGTTAGGCCTCGTCGCCACCGCACCCGTGATGGCCGCGACAGCCCTCGCCATCCGCTCGACCATGGGCGCGCCCGTCCTGTTCCGCCAGCAGCGCCCGGGTCTCCACCGACGCACGTTCGAGGTCATCAAGTTCCGAACGATGCTCGACGCGACGGGACCAGACGGCCGGCCGCTCCCCGATGCCGATCGGCTAACCCCGCTCGGCAAGTTCCTCCGCTCGACCAGTCTCGACGAGCTTCCGCAGCTCCTCAACGTCCTACGTGGCGACCTTTCGCTCGTCGGGCCGCGACCGCTCCTGATGAGGTATCTCGACCGCTACACGCCCGAGCAGGCCCGCCGTCACGACGCGCTTCCGGGGATCACCGGTTGGTCGCAGGTCAACGGTCGCAACGCGATCGCGTGGGACGAGAAGCTCGCCCTCGACACCTGGTACGTCGACCACTGGAGCCTCGCGCTCGACGCCAAGATCCTGGCGCGCACCTTTCTCCACGTCCTTCGCCGCGAAAACATCTCGAGCGAAGGTCACGCGACGATGCCCGAGTTCCAGGGCCCGGAGCGCTAAATTAGAGCTTGCCCGGAAATTCGGGCGATGAAACCCGAGTTTCACGGCAGTCGCCGTCGCTGTTTTCGGTGGTGATCAGATTTGGACACCGCCGGCTCGTGTTGCTGAGGCGGCTCGACGTCATCCGAC
>JACCYD010000869.1 GCA_013696695.1 Deltaproteobacteria bacterium
CGCCTGCACCGCGACCGGTTGGCTCACGCTCGTGGGCGGAGCCTGCGTGCCGGGCGGCGGAGGCGTCGACTCGAGCATCTTGGTATCGGCCGCACCGAGCTCACTGACCGTCCGCTCCGTCGCTTCCTTGGGCGCGATCACGTGCGAAGGCGTCGAGATCGCCTCGAGTGCGGTGAGGAACGCCTGCGTATCCGGATAGCGTCCGTCGCGATCCTTGGCGGTCGCCTTCTCGACGGCCACCACGAGCTCGCGCGGCAAGTGCGGCTTGATCGTCGCGAGCGAAGGCACCGGCACGTACGGGCTCGCCGCCGCCGCGCGATCGAAGGTGGTCTCCGTCGTGAATGGCAGCTTTCCCGTGAGCATGCGGAACATCATGATGCCGACGGCGTAGAGATCGGCGCGTGCATCGATGTCATCGCCGAGCAACTGCTCCGGCGACATGTACTCGGGCGTGCCGATGATCGCGCCCGTGTGCGTGATCGTCTCCCCGCCGTGGATCGACTTCGAGATCCCGAAGTCCATGATCTTCACGAAGTCGCGATCCTCGTCGCGCGGTGAGATCAGGATGTTCGCCGGCTTGATGTCGCGATGAACGATACCGGCCTGATGGATCGCGCGCAGCCCGCGCAGCACCTTCCGCACGATCGAGATCGTGCGCGACGCGTCGAGCGCGCCACCTTCGCGCAGCGTCACCGCGAGGTCGCGACCCTCGAGGAACTCCATCACGATGAAATCGGTGTCCGCATCCGCGGTGCCGACGTCGTAGATGGGGACGACGTGCTCGTTGACGATCCGGCTCGCGATCTTGGCTTCGCGGCGAAAGCGAGCGAGTGCGTCGCGATCGCTCTTGTTGATCGACAAGAACTTCACCGCGACGCGCTTGTCGAGGCCGACGTGATCCGCCTCGTAGACCGCGCCCATGCCGCCACGGCCGATCAGCCGCCGGATGAAGTAGCGACCATCGATGGTCTTGCCGATCCGCGGATCGGAGTGCTGATCCTCCGGCTTGATCGGCGCGGCATCGAGCGGACAGAACCGTTCGCCCGCCGAGTACACGGCGTGGCACACCGTGCAGCGGTAAACGAGCGGCTGGGTCGCCTCGGACATCGCCTGATAATATCCGCGCTCGGACGCGCTGACGCACTCCTAACGAGAGCCACTTTTGAGCTGCCTTGACGCAGGCCTTACGACGAACCGCGCGGGCGCACGCCACGCTACGAGCATGTCTCGAGCCCTGCTTCTCGTCGTCGTCGCCGCCTGTGCTCACGAGGTCGCGGCCGCCCCTGCCCCGCGCACCACCACCGTCGCCGTCGCGGAGGTGGTGAGCCGCGACGAGGAATGCACCGGCCTGGGTGGCGAGCACTACGTGATCCGCCTGCTCGACGGCAGCCGTCGCGTGCTCCACGCCGGTGGGCACGGCGCGCGTCTCGGGCTGATCCCGGAGCAGGGCTTCGGTCGAGCCTTCGTCGTCGTCGACGTCGAGCTCGCCGGAAAGTCCGGGCTGGTCGCGGCCGCGCCTTGTGTCGACGACCTCCCGAAGTTCGACGGCTACGCGCGCCGCGTCGTCCGGGCCAAGACGCTCGCCGATGCCAAGCGCATGCACGCGCGGCTCGTGCGCGACGGCTTGCCCAAACGTGATGCCTACCGCCAGACCCAGCTCTACGATCCCGACGCCCGACCCTCGCGCTGAGTGCCCAGCTCGCGCATCGACGTTGCCGGTCGCGGTGACTAGCTGTCCGAAGACCGGACACGTGATCAACACGTCGATTGTCAGATCGGCTTGGTAGTTCACCAGAGGTGAGCCGACGCAGGTGGACTGATGATCAGCTTCGAGGGGCAGTCGCGAGCTCGACGACGTTGTGCGAAGCGATCGGGAAGCTCGGTATCCTTCCGCGCGGCGCGAACTACGCGCTCGTCAAACGAACCATCGCCGCGCTCGGACTCACCACCGCACACTTTCGGCCTCGTTCGACGCCCTTTGCATCCCGTGCGGCCAAACAGCCTCTCGTGGCTGTGCTCTGCCAGGGATCGAAGACGAGCTCGTCACTGCTTCGTCGTCGCCTGATTCGTGAGGGGCTCAAGCCCGCATTCTGCGAGCTGTGCGGCTGGGCCCAAACCTCTGCAGACGGTCGGCAGCCGCTCGAGCTCGATCATCGCAACGGGGATTCAACCGACAACCGGATCGAAAATCTCCGTGTCCTGTGCCCCAACTGTCACAGTCTGCAGCCCACACATCGCGGCCTGAATGCCCGGAAGGATTCGATTCCTCAACCATCGAAGCCGAAGCCCGTGCATCGCCCAGCGCCTCAGACGGCTCGCAGCAGAAAGCGGCGCTGGAGTGACGGCGATCTGCGAACAGCCATCTCGAACAGCCGGAGCGTCCGGCAGGTGTTGCAGCAACTCGGCATGAAGGGCGCCGGCGTTCGACCGACCCTGTCCCGCCGTATCGCGGAGCTCGCGCTCGACACGTCCCACTTCCTCGGGCAGGGATGGCGGGTCGGCAGCACCACGCCGGTGGTTCCGACCGCCCCGCTCGTGACATTCCTCGTGCCGGACCGCCTGCTGAAGACGTCGGGTCTACGAGAACGGTTGATCGCGGAAGGGCTGAAACCCGCGCACTGCGAGCT
>JACCYD010000890.1 GCA_013696695.1 Deltaproteobacteria bacterium
CCCTCGCGCTGCTCACCGACGTCAGCGTTCGCGACGCCGGCCGCGGTGGCTTCAACATCGACGTTCGCGGCGCACGCAAAGGCGCGGTCTCGATCTTCATCGATGGCGTGCTGGTCTCGGACCCGTACTACGGCACGTTCGACGTGTCCTCGATCCCGATCACCGACATCGTCCAGATTCGCGTGTCGACCACGCCGCAATCTCCAATCGACGGGCCCGGCGGTCCGGGTGGCGTGATCGAAGTGCACACGCGCGATGCGATCGGGTCACAGGTGGTGGTCGCGCGGCTGACCGGTGATTCGCTGCCGAGCTTCGGCATGTCGGGCACCGCACGCGCCGCACTGTCGAAACACACGGCGCTGCGCATCGCGGCCTCCGGCTTGATGAGCGCGCGCGATCTCGAAGCGCCGATGACCGCGACAGTATTCGACGAGGGCAAACGCGCAGCCACCGGCTCGACGCGGTTCGAGTACCGCAAGGGGTCGCGCCGGATCGCGATCGACGGCTTTCTCGACGATCGCCACTACATCGCACCGCCCGGCGACACCGGCGCGATCTTGCTGGTGGATCGCGAGACTTCGATGCGCGCCGCGATCAAGGCCGACGACAAGATCGGCAAGGTGCAACTGCAAGCGCAGAGCTTCGTGCACTCGCTCGATCGGCGCTCGCGGTTCTTCCTCGATCCAGGATTCTCGGAACAGCTCAACTTCGAGGAGCTGTCGGCCACGCGCGCCGGCGGCATGGCGCTCGCCACCGCGCCGTTCGCGAAGGACTTCCGGTGGGCCGCGTCGGCCTCGTTCAACCGCGAGGACGCGCGGGTCGAGACCCGGAACGGGCAGGTCAGTCAGGGCGACACCACGGTCATGGAGCTCGCGCTCGACGGTCAGTACGAGCGCAAGCGCTTCCGCTTCGACCTCGCGGGTGGCGTCGCGATCCCGTTCGGCGTCGATGCCGATCCGTGGCCGGAGGCCAAGGCGGTCGCGAAGTACCGCCCGCAGCAGGATCTCGAGATCACCGCGACCGGCGGCTACAAGGGCCGCGTGCCGAGCCTTCGTGAGCGCTTTGATTCGGCGACCGGCAATGCCTCGCTCGGCCCCGAGTTTGCCCGCCACGGCGAGATCCGCACGATCTGGGAAGGGCTACGCACCGCCCGGCTCGGCACCGTCGACGATCCGAAACCCCGCGTCCGTCTGGAAGCGGCGCCCTATGTGCGAAAGACCACCGGCACGTCGCGTGTGTGTCCGGCGCAGGAGCAGTGCCCCGGCGACACGGTCGGCAAACTCGCCGCGCTCGACGACGCTCTGTTCTACGGCGTCGACATCCAGGGTCGCGTCAAGTTGACTCGTCAGGTCGAAGTTGGTGGCTCGTACAACTACATCAAGGCCTGCGAGCTCGGCTCGGCGAACGGCTGCGGGGTCGACATCCGCATGATGGGTGGCGCGGATCCGTTGGACCGACTGCCTCGGCACCGCGCGGATGGTTGGGTCCAAGTCTCGCCGCATCACATGCTGTCGGCGCTCGTACGTGCGCGATATCTGGGCAGTGCGATCGACAAGTCCGAGGAGACTGAGGCGTACACGCTCGTCGAGGCAAACGTGACGGCGCAGCTCTCCGGCGAGTACCTCGCAGTGCTCCGCGTCGACGATGCCCTCGATATTCGCCCGGAAACGCGCACTGGCTTCCGCACCGCCGGGCGCGTGGTCACGTTGGTGTTCCAGGGCACGTGGCGATAGCCACCAACCGCGCGCCCAGCACTCCGGCATGCCGATCGCAGATGGAAACGCTCGATGTCGTCGCTTTCATCGTTGTCCCCTGGCTTCCTGCCAAGCGCGCTCTTCCAGCCGCCGTCCGCACATCCCGCGATCCCGCTGCAAGGCGATCCCGGTTGTGTCGCGCTCGAGCGATCCGGTGAGCTGCTCGTCGGTGATGCCTACTCCGGTGCGATCTTCCGCATCCAGGGCGACTTTCAGAAGCGCATCGCGACGATCGATTCGGGCGGCGTGGTGGCGAACGACCGGCTCGGCGGCATCGTCGTCGCTCCCGACGGCACGCTCTACGCGGCGCGGATCGGGCACGGCCAGGCCGGCGCGATCTTCCGCATCACGGCTGATGGCCGCACCGAAGCGCTCCCGAACGTGCCCGCCAAGATGTGGCGCGGGGCGCTCGCCCACAACGGCACGCACCTCTACGCCACCCAGTACATGCGCTCGCGCAGCGGCGCGTTCGATGGCTCGATCGTCGAGGTCGACGAGGACGGCACCTGCTCGAACGTGCTCGATGGGTTCCTGCACCCGACCGGTTTGGTCGCGATCGGATCGCAACTCGTGATCGCGGATGCTCGCCAGCGCGCGGTGTTCAAGGTCTCGTTGTCGGGCGGCCGCGGCGTGTTCCGCCTGCAGCTCGCGGCGGATGTCGATCGCCCCGATTCGATCTGCGCCTGCGGCAACGACGCGGTGCTGCTGACCTCGTTCGATGATCAGGACGGTCTCGGCAAGCTGCGCCGGATCGGCCTCGACGGGACGTCGAAGGTCATCGCGCAGGGACCGTGGG
>JACCYD010000911.1 GCA_013696695.1 Deltaproteobacteria bacterium
CGTCGCCCGCAAGGCGACGTTAGTCGTTTTCGGCTCCGGCACTCTCCTCCTGGTTCGCTGCTCCTTCTGAAAACTCGAGATCACGATTCGTCGACCGACGAAGACGCGCGCAACACGCGCAGTCGACGCAACCGTTCGTGATCGCTCGTGCGCACGAATGGCATGCTCGCTGCACTTGGTCAGCTCATCGACGAACTAACTCGTCGAACCAGCCATCAACCAGGAGCAGTGTCATGTCGAATTCGTTCCAGACCATCAGCATCGAACACCTCAGCGTTGTTTCCGGCGGCGACGGCCAGCCGCCCGCGCAGCAGAACCCCAACGACCTCTCGACGCGCGACGTGCTCGAGGTCGGTGGGCGCGCCACGCAGACCGTGCTCTCGCGCGGTCGCAACCTTCCCGGCAACGCCGTGCAGGCGTATCGCCAGTTCAACGATCCCCGCGTCGGCAACGGCTTCTGGGACAAGGCCGCGTACGGCTTCACGGGTCTGTTCGGGATCGACCCGCTCAAGCGCTAACGTCAGTCGTCGCCGAGATCCGAGGCCCAGCCCTTGGTGTCTACGATCTCACCATCGTCGTCATCGGCGCCTCGAAGTGGCGCCCGGATCTCCTCGGCGACGATCGAGGTCAGCTGATTGATCTCGTCCTTGATCAACGCATCGATGAGCGTTGCCCTCGGGGACGCGCGCACGGCCCTGTGGGCCTTGATCTCGGCAACGGCCATCGCGACATCCTTGGCGGTGGCCTTCATATTCTTCTCGAACAGATACCCGACGAGATCGTCCGCGAGATCGGCGGCCGTGGGGTATCTGTGCTCGCGATCGCGAGCGAGCGCCTTGCGCACGATCGCATCGAGCGACGGATCGACGTTCGGGTTGATCGCGATGATCGATGGGATCCGCGCGGTCCGCACCAGCTTCACGGTGTCGAGCGGCGTGTCGGCGAGGAACAGCCGGCGCTCGGTGAGCATCTCCCAGAGGATGATGCCGAGCGCGAACACGTCAGCGCGAGCGTCGACTTCATCGCCGTGGGCAGTTTCGGGTGCGAGGTAGCTGAACTTTCCCTTCACCACGCCCTGATCGGTGTCCTCGACTTGCGAGTTCGCCTTCGCGAGCCCGAAATCGACCACCTTCACCTCGCCGTTCTTGGACAGCATGATGTTCGGGGGCGAGACATCGCGATGCACGATGTTGAGCGGCTCGCGGCTCTCGGGATGCTCGAGCGTGTGGGCGTAGTGCAGGCCCTTGCACGCCTCCTTCACGATGTAGAGGCACAGCGCGATGTTCGCGGTTCGCGCGCTGCGCACCTCGTGCTCGATCAGCGCCTTGAGATCGCAGCCGTCGACATACTCCATGACGAGGAAGTAGGTGCCGTCCTCGGCCTTCGAGATGTCGAACACCTGCACGACGTTGGCGTGCTGCAGGAACAGCGACAGCCGCGCCTCGTCGAGAAACATCGCCACGAACTGCGGGTTGCTGGTGAGGTGCGGCAGCACGCGCTTGATCGCGACGCCCTTGCGAAACCCCTGGATCGTCTCGGCGATGCCGCGGAACACCTCCGCCTGCCCACCACCACCTAGCCGCTCGAGGATCTTGTACCTGGTCGCCGACATCCCTTTCTCAGCGTCGCCCACGCCTAACCTAAAAGCTAGCCACTCGATGGGTATGCTCGATCGCTCGCCCACATTAGAGTGATGATCCTCATGGCCGTCCTCGCCCCTCCTTTACCGATCGCCTCCGGCGGTGGTGGCGGTGGCGGCGGCGGCGGTGGTGGCGGTGGTGGCGGTGGCGGTGGTGGTGCCAACAGCAAGGCGAATGCAGAGAATCCGCACAAGCCGCCGAAGGCGCCACCTCCCGAGTCGATCAACTGGCGCAACTACCTCGGCGTGTTTCGCTACAGCAAGCGCGCGATCGGCCTGGTCTGGCAGACCAATCGCAAGCTCACCATCGGGCTCGCGATCGCCAGCCTGATCGTCGGCCTGTTGCCGGGCGGCATCGCGTGGGTCGGCAAGCAGCTGATCGATTCGATCGTGTTCGCCGCAGAGCATGCCGGCGCCGCGAGTGCCGACGTCGCGCGCGACACCGCGTTGAAATGGCTCGGGGTCGAGCTCGGGCTCGTGATCCTGCTCGCGGTGACCAGCCGCTTGCTCGGGATGATGCGCAGCTTGTTGCGCCAGCAGCTGGGCAACAAGATCAACGTCATCATCCTCGACAAGGCGCTGACCCTCGAGCTCGTTCAATTCGAGGACTCCGAGCTCTACGACAGCCTGACGCGCGCACGGCGCGAAGCCTCGACGCGCCCGCTCTCGCTGGTGTCGCAGACGTTCGAGCTCGCGCAGAGCATGATCACGCTGATCACACTCGGTGCCCTGCTCGCCGCGTTCTCGCCGATCGCGCTCGCGGTGCTGGTCGCCGCGGCGATTCCACCCTTCATCGCAGAGCTCAAGTTCTCCGGCGATGCGTTCCGGCTGTCGCGCTGGCGCACGCCCGAGTATCGCGAGCAGATCTACGTCGAGCAGGTGATCAGCGTCGAGACCTACGCCAAAGAGGTCAAGCTGTTCGGCCTCGGCAAGCGCTTCCTCGATCGCTACAAGGCGATCTTCGAGCGGATGTACGTCACCGATCGCGCACTCGCGATCCGTCGCGCGATGTGGGCGATCGGCCTCGGCACGATCGGCACGGTCGCGTTCTACGGCATGTACTTGTGGATCGCGGTCGCCACGATCGAAGCCGCGATCACGATCGGCGCGATGACGATGTACGCGGGCGTCTTCAAGGGCGCGCAATCGGCGATGTCGAGCGCGCTCGGCGACATCGGCGGGATGTACGAAGACAATCTCTACCTGTCGAACCTCTACGAGTTCCTCGACACCCCGACGCGCACGCCCACCGGTAGCGAGCTCGCGGGTCCAAAGCCCGGTGACGGCATCCGCTTCCAGGGCGTGTCCTTTCACTATCCAGGTTCACGCGAGCCCGCACTCGACGGCATCGACCTTCACATCCCACCGGGGAGCAAGCTCGCGATCGTCGGCGAGAACGGCAGCGGCAAGACCACGCTGATCAAGCTGCTGACGCGCCTCTACGAGCCCACCGAGGGCCGCATCACGCTCGACGGTCGCGATCTGCGCGAGTGGTCGCAATCCGCGCTGCACCGCCGGATCGGCGTCATCTTCCAGGACTTCGTGCGCTACCAGCTCAAGGTCGGCGAGAACATCGGGGCCGGTGACGACCGCGCCTACGAGGATCGCGAACGCTGGGCCGATGCGGCGGATCGCGGCCTCGCCAAGCCGATCATCGAAGGCCTCCCGGATCAGTACGACACGCAGCTCGGGCGCTGGTTCAAGAACGGCCGCGAGCTCTCGCTCGGTCAGTGGCAGAAGATCGCGCTGTCGCGATCGTTCTTCCGCAAGGATGCCGACGTGCTGGTGCTCGACGAGCCCACCGCATCGATGGACGCCGAGGCCGAGGTCAAGATCTTCGAGCGCTTCCGCGAGCTCACCGACGACAAGATCGCGATCGTGATCTCGCACCGGTTCTCGACGGTGCGCATGGCAGACCAGATCATCGTGCTCGACAAGGGCGCCGTGATCGAGCGTGGCTCGCACGAGGAGCTGGTCGCCGCGGGTGGTCGCTATGCCACGTTGTTCGAGCTTCAGGCCAAGGGCTACCGCTAGCCCGCATCCTCGGTGCGAGCGCGCACTCGAGCGAACGCTTGCTCGAGGCTCAGCTCGACATCGCTCTCGATATCCGCGGTGCGCGCGCGGATCCGCTGGCGCGTCGGCTCGCCAAACTCGTGGGTCACCCACGCGGCAACGTCGGAATCCTGGATCGCCAGGCCGGCCGCCGCAGCGAACGCATCGAGCGCGTCGGCGAGCTCGCCCGGGGTCGTCCAGCGCTTCGCCGGATCGTGCGCGAGCGTGGTCATCACGATGCGATCGAGCTCGACCGGCACCTGCGGATTGATCGACGACGGTAACGCCATCCTCGATGCTCGCTTGATCTGTGCCGCCTCGACCGTCTCGACCTCGAACAACCTGCGCGCGGTCAGCATCTCGTACGCGATCACGCCGAGCGAGTAGGTATCCGCGCGCGCGTCGAGCTTGCCGGTCTTGAGGTACTCCGGCGCGACGTAGCCGAGCTTGCCGATCACCTCGCCGACCGCGGTATTGACGTGCGCGAGGGTCGACTTCGCGACGCCGAAATCGATCAGCTTGGTGACGCCGTTGTCCCCGACGATGATGTTGGACGGTGCGATGTCGCGATGGATCAGCCCGACGCGGTGACCTTGCTCGTCGCACAGCTCGTGGGCGTACGCGAGGGCGCGCGCGACCTGCGTGATCACGTGCAGGGTGATGTACACGGGGATCGGGCCGGTCTCGCGTGCGAGCTCTCCGAGCTGCAGCACCGTCACGCCGGGGATCCACTCGAAGGCGATGAAGTGCGTGTTGTCGATACAGCCGACCTCGTGCGTGCGCGCGATGTTCGGGTGCTTGAGGAGCTGCCCGAGCCGCGCTTCGGCGATGAACCGCCGCACGAACGTCTTGTCGCGCGCGAGCTCCTGGTCGAGGCACTTGAGCGCGACCACGTAGAGCGCGCCGGCGACATCGATCTCCGCACGATGCACGGTCGCCATCCCGCCGATTCCGAGCGCTTCGCAGACCCGATACGGACCGAACGTTACTGACACCTGCAGTGATTGTATGGCGGTTCGGCGTGGTGGCCAGCTTGCGTCGCCAGCATCGGGCGCTTTCGGGGTAGGGTGCGCGAGCACGGATGAGAAACGATGGCGGGCAGCGCCCGGAGCGCCGGAACAGCACGCGGATGGCGCCGAAGGGGACCGTCAGCATCCGGTCGACCGACTACGACGTGCGTGGTCGGCTCGCGAACGTCGGCACCGGTGGCCTGTGCGCGATCACGCTCGTCACCGTGCCGGATCGCCTGCTCGACCGCACGATCGAGCTCGAGATCCGGTTCGACACGCAACACGGCGCCTGGATCCAGCTGACCGGGCGCGTGATGCGGATCGGCGCGACGTCGATCGCGGTCGCGTTCGACAACGTGCCCGACAACTTCGAAGCGCTGATCGACGAAACACTCACCGCATCGCATCAACGAAATCGCGTGATCTCGATCGTGCTGGTCGACGCCACGGTCGAGCGTCGCCAGCGAATCGCCGAGGCATTCCGCGCGGCCGGGTGCGCCGTCGTCGATGTCTCGACGCCGCTCGAGGCGATCGTTCGTCTCGGCGAGTTTCACTTCGAGCCCGACGTGATCGCGATCGCAGACTCGTTGCCCACGACGATCTCCGGCGAGCTGCGCCAGTTCGTCGCGACCGAGCATCCGCGCGCGAAGATGGTGACCATCGGCGATGACGCGATCGAGCCCGAAGGTCTCGCGCACTGGCTGTCGTCGGTCGATCCCGGCGGCAATCTCGCGAAGCGCGTGCGATTGCTGCTGCTCGATCCGCGGCGCAAGACCCCGGACTGATCACCAGGCTTCGACGAGATCCACCTGGTTCTCGAGCACCAGGTGCGTGCGCGCCGACAGCCGCTCGAAGCCGGCGGGCTCGAGGCACGACTGCAGGATCGTCAGCTTCTCGAGCGGATCGTTCCACGGCACCGATTCGAGATCGGTGCACGTGCCGTCCTCGCCGGCCTCCGAAGCGCCGAGCCGCCGCAACGGCACACCGCGCGCGACATCCCAGACGATCGCGGCGCCGCGCTGATGGCCGGAGACCAGCCGCGAGCCATCGGGAGAGAACGCGACCGCCAGCACGCCGCCACGCGGACCGCGCAACACCCGCGGCTTGTACGCGGGCGCTTCCCACTGCGCCGTGTCCCACAGCAGGATCGTGCCGTCGGAGCTCGCCGTCGCGGCCGTTGCGCCGTCGGGCGCCACGTCGACCGACCACACCGTTCCCTGGTGATGGCGCAGCACCGCGGCCTCGGAACCGGGCTGCGTCGCGTCCCACCGGAACACCTCGAAGCCATCGCCACCTGCGACGACGAAGCGGCCCTTCGGATCGAATGCGGCGTCGAGCAAGCCATCGATGCCGGGAGCTCGCCACTCGGCGATCGGCTCGAGCGCGCTCGTCGAGCGGCGCACCGTGTTGTCGAGCGAGGCGGTCAGCAACGTGCCGTCGCGCAGTGCGCGCAGCCCATAGATGTTGTGATCGTGGATCTTCTTCGTGATCCTCGTGGTGCCGGCGGCATCCCAGACATGCATCCAGCCATCGGTGTGGCCAGCGGCGATCCAGCTCCCGTCGAGCGAGCTCACCGCATGGCGAACCCGGCGGCCGGTGCCCGTTAATGGCGGCAGCTCGCTTCGATCGCGCGCGTCCCAGCGATGCACGTTGCCGTCGGCGCAGCCGGCCGCGATCACGTTCGCTCCGATCGTCGACGCGCCGTCGTTACATTCGACGGTCGGTGACACGCGCTGCCGCTCCTGTCCGGTCGCTGCGTCCCACAGCCGGATCGTGCCGTCGAGCGCGCTGGTCACGACGCCGGTGCCATCGGCCGACCACGCGAGGCGGCGCACGCCGCGCTGATGGCCGAGCTGCGAGAGCCGCAAGGCCGCACCGAGATCCCAGATTCGCGCGGTGCCGTCGTGCGCCGTGCTGACGAGCCAGCGCCCGTCGGCGCTCACCGCGACTGCGCTCACTTGATCGGTGTGGCCATCGAGGAATGCGACCAGCGCCTGGGTCGCGGGATCCCACAACTTGACGACCTTGTTCGCACCGCCGGTGACGACGAGCCTGCCGCCGAACGCGATGGTGCCAGCGTGCACGGCCGAGCTGTCCATCCACTCGCTCGTACTCGCGGTCGACTTCCCGGTGCGCGCGTTCCACACGCGCAGCGTGCGATCCCACCCGGACGTGAACAGGCGCTCTCCGTCGGGAAACCACGCGATCACCTTCACGCCGCCGGTGACATGGCCCGCCAGCGACAGCAGCTCTCGCCCCTGCAGATCCCAGACGCGCGCGGTGCGGTCGTCGCTCGCGGACGCGAGGCG
>JACCYD010000932.1 GCA_013696695.1 Deltaproteobacteria bacterium
CCACGATGCCGACCGCAACCGCATTGCCTTCCGCGTAGCCCCACATTCGTAGCCCAAGGATGGAAGGCCGGGACACACGAGTCAATACGCCCGCGCTTGCGCTATGCTCGGGGCGAATGAGCACGTCGTTCCCGCTCGACGGGGTGCGCGTCCGGTTCGCGGGGGCCACTCACATCGGCCGCAAGCGCGACCACAACGAGGACTCGATCTCCATGCCGGAGCACGAGCGCCTGGCGATCGTGGCCGATGGCATGGGTGGGCACGCCTCCGGGGAGGTCGCCAGCCGGCTCGCCGTCGAGCTGATCAACGACCACTTCACGGAGACCGCCAAGCAGCAGACGCTGACGTGGCCCTACAAGGTCGATCGCGACCTGCGGACCCACGTCAACCGCATGGTCACCGGGATCATGCTGGCGAACCTCGAGATCTGGGAGCGCTCTCAGCGCGAGTCCCGCTTCAAGGGCATGGGCACGACGTGCGTCGCCGTGTACTTCCTCGACGACGCGCTGGTGATCGGCCACGTCGGCGACAGCCGCTGCTATCGCGCGCGCGGCACCGACATCTCCCAGCTCACCGAGGATCACTCGCTGATCAACGATTACATCCGCATGAAGCGGGTGACTCCCGAGGAAGCCGAGAACTGGCCGCACAAGAACGTGATCGTTCGCGCGCTCGGCATGAAGGAAAGTGTCCAGGTCGATATCCTGACGGAGAAGCCGCATCTCGGCGACACCTATCTGCTGTGCTCTGACGGTCTGACCGGCATGATCAAGGACGATCAGATGCAGCACATCCTGATGTCCGAGCGCGATCTCGATCGCGCGGTCGATCGCCTGATCGACGCGGCGAACGAAGAAGGCGGCGTCGACAACATCTCGGTCGTGCTGGCAAGGATCGAGGCCGGCTGATGCGGGCCCTGCAGATCGCGCTGGTCGTCGTCGGACTCGCGGCCTGCAAGTCGGAGCCGCCTCCCATCGTAAAAGAGGAGGACAAGAAGCCGCTGCTGCCACCTGCCGAGCTCCAGCGTGCCTCCGAGGCATGCGCCGGGTACGTCGCGAAGGTCTGCGCGTGCGCCGAGACCGCGCTCGATCTCAAGGAGGAGTGCGCGCTCGCGAAGCTGTTGCCCGAGGCGATCGATCTCGCGAAGCGGCTGGCGTCGAGCCCGAAGGCCGATGGGGAGGACGCGGTGCAAGCCGCGGCCAACGTGCGCAAGACGGTGCGGCAGTGCATCGAGAAGACGGCGAAGCTGCCCGAGCGAGGCTGCCCGTGAAGTGGCTGCTCGCTCTCACGCTCGCGGCGTGCAGCAAGAGCGAGCCGGCGGCCGATTGCTCGACGGTCGGGAACGGCGTGCGGGCGTACTGGGCCGATCGCGCGACGCAGACCGCGGATGTCGAGGAGCTCGCGGCGATCCACGAAGCGACGGTCACCGGCGTCGAGAAGTTCGAGCGCCACTGCAAGGCCGATCACTGGAACCCCGACATGATCGCGTGTGCACGTGCCGTGTTCCGGATCGAGGATTCCGGCTGCATGAAGTTTCTGTCGACGCTGCAGAAGCAACAGCTGCAGGCCGGTGGCGATGCACCGCCGATCCGGGGCGGCATGGGCATCGGGAACTGATCAGTTCCGCACGGCGAGCACCACGATCAACGTCCCGACGACTTTCCAAACCACCGGCGGATCAGCGCGCCGAACGAGCGCGGGAGCTCTGGATCGTCCTCTTGCTTGCAAGCTTGCGCAAAGACTCGGTCGGGCTCGCCACGATCGAACCACAGCTGCTCGTCGTGATAGCAGCGATCGAGGTCGACGCCGCCGAGGAACACCGGCTCCATCGCGGCACCGCAGGTCGGGCAACTGAGAAGCGGTGCACTCGTGCGGCGGCCGAGCGTGGAGATCGTCCGCACAGCGGAGTCCGGCAACAGCGACGGCGCCACCACGAGCAGCTCGGTGATCAGCTCGCCGATGCCGACCAGAAACCCGGCGCACCGTTGGCACGACCACACGTCGCGCGAGTCGTCGCGGCGCAGCTCGCGCTGACAGCGCGGGCACGCGAGCGGTCGATCGCGATACGCGCTCACGTGACGATCGATCCGGCCGCAGGTGATGTGGTGACTGTCGCGCCGCCCCACACGACGGCGTTGGCGACCGGTGCGTCGATGATCGCGCCATCGCCGATCACCGCATGCGGACCGACGACGACCGCCCCGATGCGCGCACCTGCGCCGATCTTGACCGGCTCCACGAAACGGGCGCCCGGATGGATCCGCGCGGTGGGGTCGATGCCGGCGAGCCGGCCGGGTGGATGGCGCAACGCCGAGCCGGCGAGTAGCACGCGATTCGATTCGACGTAGCGCTCCGGGGTCGAGTGCTCCGCGAAGTAGCCATTGGTGTGC
>JACCYD010000950.1 GCA_013696695.1 Deltaproteobacteria bacterium
GGCCTGATCTACGCCGATCGCCTGGTCGATGTGCCGATGGCGCTCAAGGCGTTCCAGCGCGCGCTGACCTACCAGCCCGACGACGAGGCAACGCTGGTCCGCCTCGCCGATCTGGCCGCGCAGATCGGCGAGTGGAAGCTCGCTCTCGGGGCGTGCGAACGGCTGGTCAAGAACGAGCTCGATGCCGACAAGCGCGTCGCCCACCTCCATCGCGTCGCGAAGATCTTCAAGCAGGGTTTCAACGACTCCAAGCGCGCCGAACGTGCCTTGAACCTCGCGCTGGACAGCTCGCCGACCAACGACGAAGCACTGCAGCAGCTCGTCCAGTTCTACAAGGACGCGAGCGACCTCCAGTCCGCGCGTGTCCACCTCAATCGCGTCGTCGGCACCATGCGCGCGCGAGTCGCACAAGCCCCGCTCGAGGGCGTGCCGTATCGCGTGATCGCGCGCGCGATGTCAGCGCGCGCGGCCACCAACACGCCGGGCTCGCTGCCGATCGCCCGAGCCGCGGCGCAGCTCGCGGATCTGCTCGGCAGTGCCGGCGAGCCAGAGCAGAAGCTGCTCGCGAACGACACCCGGCCGGATCTCGCGCAGCTGATGAAGCCCGAGGCCGACGACGTGATCTTCCCGCGCGGAATTCCCCTCGAGTTGCGACAGGTGTTCCAGCTGCTCGGCGATCGGATCGCGAAGCACGTCGGGGTCAACGTCCAGGCCTACGGCGTGTCGCGCGGCGATCGCGTGCGTGCGAAGGACAACCCGGTCGCCGCGGTCGCGCAATCGGTCGCCACCTCGATGGGCTTCGGAGAGATCGATGTCTATCTCTCCGGCCGCCAGCCGTGGGTGATGGTCGCCGAGCCGACGAGCCCGGTCTCGCTGGTGCTCGGTATCTCGATCACCAACTCCGGCGGCGATGCGATCCGGTTTGCGACGGGTGGTGCGCTCAAGATGGCCCAGGCCTCGCTCGCGATTCCGGCGCGGCTCCCCATCGACGAGCTCGGCGTGCTCGTGATCGCGCTACTGCGACTGTTCCAGCCCGATTTCCCGGCGCACAAGCTCGATGCCGACGCGGTCACCAGCCAGCACCAGAAGCTGCGCCGGCTGATCCCGACAAATCTCATGAACGAGCTGCGGCCGTTCGCGCTCGCGATCGACCCGATCGCGTTCCGCCACGACGCGCTCGCACGCGACCTCCGCATCGCCCAGCTGCGTGCCGGGCTGGTCGCGTCTGGCTCGCTGCTCGCCGGACTCCGCATCCTGGCCTCGCAAGTCGGCGCTGAATTGCCGGGCTTCCTGGCGGATCCAGTTGCTCAGGGGCTTGTCTCGTTTGCCCTTGGCGAAGATCACGCCGCTGTCGCCAGATAGCTGAAACTACTCGGCGTTTTACGCTGATCTCCCCGGACAAATCGCGCCGTTTGTCCGGCTCGGCGCTTGCTCGATGTCCTCGTATCCGAAGCCATCGGACCGCCCACGAGGATCAACATGCGCTTACTACCTAGAAGCTCCGGTCTTCTCGCCACCACGGCACTTACGTGCCTGGCTACGACAGTAGCCTGTGGTGCAGGCGGTGCTCCCGAGCTGTCCGGCGTCACCGATCAGGTGGCGCAGGTCGGAACCGAGCTCCAGGTCGAGCTCGTCGGAACCGACCCCGATGGCGACGACCTCGACTACAGCTTTCGCGCGGCGGATCTGCCGGACGTCTCGGGCCGCGCACTGGTGACCGTGTCGCCGAGCGGCATGGGCGTCTTCCGCTGGACCCCGCTTGCCGAGGATGTCGGCGAGCACGCGTTCGACTTCTCGGTTTCGGATGGCGATACCTCGACCACGGTGACCGTCACGATCGACGTCAAGAGCGCGATCGGCTCGGCCACCGCGCCGGTCTTCCGCCGCCCGCTCGGCACCGGCACCACCGTCGACCTCGGCACCAAGAAGTGCATCGACCTCGAGATCGTGGTCGAGGATCAAGACACCGCACAGGTGACGATCGAGCAGGAAGAGCCCGTGATCGAGGGCTCGACGCTGAGCCAGGAAGATGGCTCGAGCGCGATCTGGAGCTGGTGCCCGACCAAGGAGCAGGAGGCCGAGACGCGCCGCACGCTCGTGCTGTCGGCCAACGACAACGACAACCCGAAGACGATGAAGCCGTACCTCGTGGTGCTGCGCCAGCCGCAGGGCAACTGCCCCGGCACCGGCCCGATCATCCAGCACACCACGCAGAACGCCGAGACCATCGTCGATCTCACGATCGACGCGCGCGTCACCGACGACAAGGGCCTCAAAGAAGCGCCGCTGTTCTATTACTCCGAGACCCAGCCCTCGAACCCACCCGATCTGTCGCAGATGATCCAGCTGTCGACGCTCAAGATCGATGGCAGCGCCACGGATGCGGTCTACGCCGCCGACGTGCCGAACCCGGTGGCAAACATGCCGATGGGCACCAAGAAGACGCTGTTCTACGTGTTCGTGGCCGACGACGACGATGACGAGGTCGGCAACTGCGATCACTCGACGATGTCGCAGGTGTTCTCGATGACGGTGACCTCGAGCGGCACCTCGAACGAGCCGGTCTGCGCGACGTGCACCAGCGACACGCAGTGCGGCACCGGTGACCTCTGCGTCCGCATGGGCGCGCAGAGCGCGAGCTTCTGCCTGCAGTCGTGCACGGGTGGTTGCCCGTCCGGTTACACCTGCTCGACGACCCCGGTGGCCTCGGTCGACGGCGCGTCGGGCACCCAATGCGTTCCCGACAGCGGCACCTGCGAGGCCACGGTCGCCGCGTGTGTAGACGACACCAACGAAGAAGACGACTCGCGCTCTGCGGCGTCCTCGAATGCGACGGCGCGTGGCGCGCTCCAGCCCGGCACGCACGACTTCGTGAGCTGCCCGAAGGCCGTGCAGCCGACCTCCGGTAGCAAGGCCGACGACGACTGGTTCCAGATCAAGGTCGACGTCGACACCCGCGTCGACATGTGGCTGTACGGCAGCGGCGAGAGCGATCTGGATCTGACGGTCTATCGATCGAACGAGACCATCCTCTCGAAGTCGACCACGCTCGAGGCCGACGAGAACATCGTCAAGTGCCTGACGCCCGGCACCTACTACGTGAAGGTCAACGGCTACGACCCGGCGCGCAGCGAGTACTTGCTCGACTACGTTGCCACCGCGCAGACGTGCAACACGACCTGCGTCGACGACGGCCGCGAGGACGATGACACGTACAGCCAGGCGCGCCTCGGCCTCAGCTCGACGGCGAACAAGATCTGCCCCAACGACGACGACTGGTACAAGGTCACCGTGACCGACGGCGACAAGATCGTCGCCGACATGACGTCGACGGGCGCCGGCGACCTCGACCTCCACGTCTATCGCAGCGAGTTCTCCGAGGTCTTCCCGTGTGCTCCCGGCAACACTGCCGGGTGCGCGACGGCGAACGGCTCCGGCCCGACCTCCAACGAGCACGTCGAATACACCGTGACTGGCTGCCCGACGGGATGCGACCATTACATCGTGGTTCGCGGATACAACGGTGCAGAGAACGACAACTACGGCCTCACCGTGACCGTGCAGTGATGCGCGTTGTTAGCCCGCTCGGTTCTCTCGCCCTGATGTTCCTTGTCGGCTGCGCGACGTCGAGCGCACCCGATCCGGGCCTCGAAGGGCTGGCGGTGACGCGCGTCGCGCCCGACACGATCATCCCGGGCACCAAGCTACAAGTTACCGGCGCGTCGTTCGTCGAATCGCAGTGGGGCGACGCCTCGCTCGTGCTCTCCGGTGACGGAGGGACGGTTCGCTGGCCGGCGACGTTCGTCGACTTCACGACGATGACGATCGCGATCGACGCGTCGATGATCGATCAGATCGGCGCCGAGGATTTCACCGGTACCGCGACCGTCGAAGTCGTCGCCACGTCCGATGGCTTGACGTATGCGAGCGAATCGATCGAGGTCGACCTCGCGTTTCGCCAGGAGCTCGATCCATCGGTCGCATCGATCGAGGCCACCGGCGTGATCTTCGTCAACGACCAGATCCAGATCGAAGGCGATGGCTTTCTGCTCGGCGGCGACGAAGGCGTCACCGTCGCGAAGCTCGAAGGGTGCTTCACTCCCGAGGCCGGCGGCGCGTGCGCACCGATCAGCGAGCTCGAGCTGGCGACGCAGCCGCTCGAGGCGCTGTCGCGCGAGACTGCCGTGTTCCCGTTCTCGCCGAAGATCGCCGGCATCAAGCCCGGCACGTTCACCGGCCGGATCACGGTGATCAACAAGCAGAAGGACCTCGCGCCGAGCCCGGCGCCGACGGTCGACGTCTCGTACGACCTCGTCACCTCGCAGATCTTCTCGGTCGATCCGCCAGCCGCGAGTCTCGGCCAGTACGTGTTCGTCAAGGGCGGCGGCTTCGTTGGCGGCGAGTCCGGCGCGCTCACCGAGCTCGAGCTCGAGGGTACGTTCGCGCGCACCGGTGGCGGTTCCGCTCCGGTGTTGATGACGCTGCTCCCCGAGTTCGTCGAGGGTCGGCTCGTTCGCTACGTCGTCAACACCGACGATTCGCTCGGTCAGGCGCTCGACCTCCGGCAAGACACCGGTCAGTTCACCGGTACGATCACCCCGGTCGTCACGTTCGGTCCCGACACCGTGCGCGGCGTGTCCACCAACGCGAGCTTCGCCATCGCGCCGGTCAAGCAGGTCGTCTACCTCCTGTACCAGCCGTCGTATGTCGAAGGTCTACGCGACTTCGGCCTCCGCGCCGTCGACAAGAAGATCCGCGAGCGCATCATCGAGGTCTGCAAGCGCACCTACCGCGGCGTCAACATCGAGTTCCGCGACGCACCGCCCACCGACTTCGCGCTGTTCGAGCAGGTCGAGCTGCTCGGCGTCGATCCCAACGGCACCGGGCTGTTCGGCTATGACAATTCGCCGGGCAAGGACAACGGCAACGAGCGGCTCTACGACCGGCTCGGTGGCGTCAACGCGCTGACGCAGCAGGACGGCTATCCCGGCTACGGCGGCGTGTTCATCCGCTCGTTGATGGGCTTCTCGAAGCACCCCGGTAGCTTCGCGACGTCGGTGCCCGGCGCCGACGCGACGTTCGACGCGATCTTCGATCCGTTCCGCTCGGACATCGGCGAGCCGGTGACGTCGTCCGACATCGCCGGTGGCCTCGCCACGCTGACTGATGGCTTCGCGTGCCCGGGCAGCGATCGCAAGAGCCGCGTCGAGTGCGCGGTGTTTGTCCTCGGTAACCTGATCGGCGGCACGCTCTCGCACGAGATCGGCCACTCGCTCGGCCTCGCGAATCCGTACATGGAAGGCTTCCACAACGCGGGCGATGCGCCGGCGCGCCTGATGGATGCCGGTGGTGATCGGCCGTTCAACGAGCGCGCGGAGCTCGACGGCACCGCGCCCGGCGAGTTCTGCGACGACGAGTACGAGTACCTCCGCCAGATCCTGCCGAGCAGCGAGGCCGCGCCGCAGGTACAGCGCGCCAGCTGCTTCTAGTCCCAGGGATCGCCGACCATCAGCCGCTCGACCAGCTCCTCGGCCACGGTGGCGACGCAGGCTTGGCGCGACAGCGCGATGTCGCGCTGGCCCTTCGTGGTGTCGACGCTGGCCGATCCGGACAGCAAGCTGATCGGCGTGGTGGAGCTACGAACCCACAGCTTGAGCTCGCAGCGCACGCGGGTGACATTCCCGACGTGCGATACGGTCATCTCGTCGACGGTGCCGTCGACATAGAACCCGCCGTTCGGCGTGTCGGTCAGCTCGATGCGCCACGGTGACGACTTCACCAGCTCGGCACGGACGGTCTCGCGCATGACATCGCGATAGCTGCCGGCCTCGAGCATCGGCCCGACGGCGACGAGCTTTCGCGTGTCGACCACCGGGACCTCGACCCTCGGCTTGCAGCCGCGGATCGCGCGCTGCGGCGGTGCGACTGGATCAAGATCGGTGGGCAGTCTGGCGAACGAGATCGCCGAGGCGACCAGTGCGACACCACACAGCCAGTCGAGTCGAGACGGAACGTGGTCGGCGAGGAACGGCCCCATGCTCTTACGGTATCAGCGCAGCTCGGCTTATGCTTCGCCGAAATGGCCAGCCGAGGTTCGAAGCGAGGCAAGCGGGGGAAGCCCGATCGGCAGGTCCCGTTAGGACGCCCCGAGAAACCCTTGCTTTCGACCGCCCCGGCGGGCACGCCGCGGCGCGTGATCGAGCCCCACCTGCGACGGCGGGGCCTGGCAGAGCTGGTAATTGGAGTCGCCATCCTGATCGGCGGGATCGCGCTCGCGATGAGCTCGGACGATGACGCGCTGACCGCGAAGCGGTTTGCGATGGTGCAGCTGCTGTGGGCCAGTGGGCTGGCGGCGATCGCGACGGCGGCCACCCGCCTCGATCCCCGCGCCGAGATGCGTGCCACCAACGATCCGCGGCGCTGGATCTACGGCGAGCTCGCGCTGTTGTTCGCACTGCTCTACGCGCTGCTGATGTGGAAGGTGATCCCGAACCGGTTGCCATCCGCGATGATGCACCTCGCCACCGTGCCGCTGTTCACGTTGATGATGGCGACCGGGACGTTGCTCGGCGGGCGCTTCGGCTGGTGGCTCGGTGTGCTCGGCGGCTCGATGGTGCTGCTGTCGACCATCGTGCTGATCGCGCGGATCCTCGCGTCGGCGGCGTTCCTCGCCGGGGTCTACGGCGCGTTCGGCAAGGCCGCCTCGACGTTCGCGCTGGTGTCCGTGGCGCTGATCGTCGAGCTCGTCGGCATCCTGCCGATCTGCCAGGTGAAGTTCCTGATGACGCGCCGAGGCCGTCGCGCATTCGGCGTATGAAGAGGCGCATTGCAGTCCTGCTGGTGTGGACGCTGCCGAGCGTCCTGTTCCTCGCCATCACGTGCGTGACGTTCCGCGCGTATCGCATCCCGCCGCCGGATCGCCTCGACGGCCCCGCGCGGTTCGCGATGATCGAAGCGCTGCGCGCAGCCCTCGACGGCAAGCCGGAGGATCCCGCGCTGCTGCAACAGCTCACGCACACCGTTCGCGGCCCGATCGTCGCGACCGTGTGGTCAAGCGGTCGCTCGCTCGCGACGGTCAACGACGAGTCCACCGATCTCGCGGCGGCGACGCGTGCGCTCGCCGCCAAGCTACAGGCCCATCCCAAGCTCGCGCCGCTCGACGCGGCGCTGCGGGCCAAGGCACGCATCCAGGTCGACATCGTCACCGGCACCGGCCCGCTGGGTGGCGATCACTGGCTGTTCGATCGACTCGCCGTGCCGGGCATCGCTGACATGCTCGCGATCAACCCGGGCGTCGAGGGCATCGGCGTCACCATCAACGGCGTCACCACCGTGGTGCTGCCGCACGAGCTGGTCGGCGCGAAGCTGCTCGCCGCGAAGAAGCCGTCGGCCGCGCTCGCCGACTTCGCGATCGGTGTCGACCTCAACAAGATCCGGACGATGGTCGCGACCCGCGCGAACCAGAAGACCGGCGTCGCCGCGAAGGATCTATTCAGGTTTCGCACCGACACGTTCGTCGAGCTCCCCGTCCAGCTGCGCCGCGCCGCCGGTGCGCCTTACACGGCTGCCGCAGATCCACTGCCGCTGTATCGCGGCGTGCCGCCGGTGCCGAAGATCAACGCTGCGGTGTTGCGCGCCGCGGCCCTCGACGGCGGGCGCTATCTGATCGGGCACCTCGCGCCGAACGGTCGCTACATCTACGAGCACGACGTCGGTTCCGGATTACAGACCGATCCGAAGGGGCCGTCGTACAGCATGCCGCGCCACGCGGGCACGACATACTTCCTCGCCGAGCTCTACCGGATCACGAAGGAGGAATGGCTGCGCGAGCCGATCGAGCGCGCGTTCGCCCACCTCGCGGAGCTGATGGGCAACAAGAAGTGCACGTCGACACTGCCGGACGGCACGCCGATCGATTGCGTGATGGATCGCAACGATCGGATCGCGACGCTGGGCTCGACCGCGCTCAGCGTCGTGGCACTCGCCGAGTACCAGCGCGCGACCGGCGACAAGCGGTATCTGCCCACGGCCACCAAGCTCGCGTCGTTCATCCTGTGGATGCAGCGCGACGACGGCTCGTTCCGGCATCGCTACGATCCGGCATCGCGCAAGGCCGACGACACCGCGCAGGATCTCTACTACTCGGGTGAAGCCGCGCTCGCACTCGCGCGCATGCACGTGATCACCGGCGAGGCCAAGTACGCGCAGGGTGCCGAGCGCGCCGTCGATTGGCTGGTCGACTGGTACGACTTCTTCATGTCCGGCTTCTTCTACGGCGAGGAGCACTGGACGTGCATCTCCGCAGAAGCGACGTGGCCAGCGGCGAAGAATCCGAAGTACCGCGACTTCTGCCACGGCTACGGCGCGTTCCTTCGCCAGCAGCAACCGGAAGCCGGCGAACACCCCGACGAGGACGACCTCGCGGGCTCGTACAACTTCACGCCGTTCCTGATGCCGAACAACACGCCGGCGGGCTCGCGCACCGAGGCGATGATCTCCGCGTACCTGCTCGGGCGTCATCACGGCACGCCCGACGGTGCCGTCCGCGAGCAAGTGCGCGGCGCGCTGCAGTACGTGCTCGGACAGCAGCTGCGACCCGACACCGACTTCAACGTTGTCGGGCCGGGCTACGGCGGCATCCCGGGATCACCGATCGACAGGAACGTCCGCATCGACTTCGTCCAGCACGTCTGCTC
>JACCYD010001025.1 GCA_013696695.1 Deltaproteobacteria bacterium
GCAAACCACGCTGCCCGGCATGCGCTCGATCGCGGTGTCGCCAGATGGCCAGACCGCAATCGCGGCAGGCGACGGGCTGTATCGCAGCATCGATGCCGGCAAGACCTGGGCGTCGATCACGGTGGACACCTCATTCGCCTATGCCGACGTCTGGATCGACGAGTCGGGTGAAGCAATGGCAGCAGGCGCCGGTGGCGTCGTGTCGCGCATCGACAGCGAAGGCCGCGTGCTCACGCAGCGCGTCGGCTCGGCGGATCTCAAGACCATCCACATCGCTCCCTCGGACGATTACACCGGCCTCGGTTACGCGGCCGGCGAAGGTGGTCAGGTGTGGATCACCGAAGATTCCGGTTGGACCTGGAAAGCCGGTCCGAACGTGGGTCGCACGGTGCTCGGCGCCGACGAGATCGGCCTCGGCCACAACTAACCAGACCACGTCTCACGCAAACCGCGAGAGCCCACGAGCTCTCGCGGTTTTTTCTTGTTCGCTCGGCCCTCGTTACTTCTTGTCGTCCAACAGCGACGCTTCGATCGTCGCGCGGATGGCTTCGATCGGCAGCGCACCGACGACCTTGCGGCCGTTGATGACGAACGACGGCGTGCCGCGGATCTCGAGCTCGTTGGCCGCGGCCTTGTCGGCGTCGAGGGCTGCACGATAGGTCTGGTTCTCGAGATCGGACTTGAGGCGCGCGACGTCGAGGCCGCCCTGCTTCGCGAGGCCGAGGATCGCGTCCTTCGACAGATCCTCGTGGTTCGCGATCATCAGCTCGTCGAGCTCCCAGAACTTGCCCTGCGCCTCGGCGGCGAGCGCGGCCTCGGCGGCGAGCTCGGCGGTCTTGTGCACCGGCATCTGCTTGATGACGAGACGCAGCTTGGTCGGGTATTCGTCCATCAGCTGATCGATCGTGCCGTGGGCGATGCCGCAGTACTTGCACTGCAGATCCGTGAACATCACGATCGTCACCGGCGCTGTCTTCGGCCCGCGGCTCGGACCAACGTCGAGCTTGAGACGCTTGTACGTCCTGGCGTCGATCGACGGCACGACATCCGGCGGCGGCGCCATGATCGCCCCCGGTGGCAGCGGCGGATCCTCCTCGAGCTGGAGCTTCGGCAGGATCGCGGGTGCGCGAGGCGCTTGCTTCGGGCGCTCCGGCGCCTTGGCGACATTGATCGTCGGGGCCTCGGTGACGGCGGCCTTCGCCGTCGAATCTGATTTGTAAACGATGACTGCGGTGGTGCCGGTGGCGACGAACGCCGCGGCGGCGATGGCGAGCTTGAACATAGATCCTCCGTGCGAAGAGCTGGATTTAGTGGACGCTTCGGCACGGGACGGAACGATCATCGGCAAAGCAGGAATTGCAGCCACGACGGCAGCGACGAGATCGCGGCGCGGCCGGCGCAGCGATTTCTCCACTAGTGACGTCACCCCTTTGGCGAGGCACTGGCGTCCACGAGACAGGCGTTGCAACGCTGCTGCCTCGGAGATGCCGAGCGTCTCGGAGATTTCGCGCGCCGACAGCTGCTCCTGGTAATAGAGCACCAGCACGTCGCGATAGGTCTCGGGCACGCGCGACAACGCATCACCCACCACGCGCTCGGCCTGGGCCTCGCACACGGCTTCGAATGGATTGTCACGCGCGGTGATCTCGAGCTCGCCTTCGGCCGTCACTACATCGCGCGTGCGCCGCGTCGCCTTGCCGGCGAGGTTGCGCGCGATGCCACACAGCCAAGAACGCAATCGGCCCGGTTCGCGCAGCTGATGAAGCTGTCGCCACGCCGCGAGGAACGTTTCCTGCGCGACATCTTCTCCGAGCGCGCGATCACGCGTCCTGCTGTACGACACCGCCGAGACGACACGTTGATAGCGTCCGACGAGCGCACCGAACGCAGCATGCTCCCCGCGCCGGCTCGCTTCGAGGAGCTCGGCATCGGAGGTGCGTGGCGATGCTTCGTAATGTCCCATGTCGAAGAGGAGTGCCGCGTGGCGGGTCGAACCTGACAGCAAATCGTACGGCGCGGTAACCGCGGGATCTCCCTTGGCATTCCCTGGCGAGACGGTGCTGTGGGTGTCAGTGAGCTCATCGGGCCACGGGGAAGGTCCACCTGGCGGACTGCGGCAAGTGCGTGGGGAGCAAGGTCGAACCGTCTGGCCGACCCCTTGCTCTATCTGGGCATCATGAGGGAACTGGTTATCGCTTCGCTGATCTCGCTGACGGGCTGCATTGCGGCCGAGGGCGCGGACACGGACCCGGACCCGGCCGACCCGACCGACCCGACGGACCCGACGGACCCGGTTCCGCCCCCGAGCGCTGATGGCACCTATCAGGTGCGGTCACAGTACGACGTCACCGCGGAAGCGGTGCTGCCCGAGCCCGCGTTCCAGCTGGTCGACACACTGAGCTCGTTCTCGACCGCGCCCGCGCACACGCTGCTCGACGTCGCGGAGGACGCGGGCGTGCCGGCGGTCGGTACGCTTCGCGATG
>JACCYD010001027.1 GCA_013696695.1 Deltaproteobacteria bacterium
AACAAGCCACAGGCCACGGAGACCAAGCCGGGGACCAAGCCGGCAACCGGCGAAACGCCGACGCCGGCCGCCACCGACGAGAAGACCGCGAAGGTCCATTGCCAGGGCGTGAACGACTGCAAGGGCCAGGGCGGGTGCAAGTCGACGGCGAACGCGTGCGCCGGTCAGAACGGCTGCAAGGGCAAGGGCTTCATCGACCTGGCGAACGAAGAGGAGTGCAAGGCCAAGGGCGGCACCATGGCGAAGATGTAGCCATGTGGCCGCGTCTTGGCTTCGGCCTCGGGCTCCGCCCACCGCACTACCAGGAGGTGTTGGCGACGTCGCCGCGCGTCGACTGGTGGGAGGTGATCAGCGAGAACTTCATGGTGCGAGGCGGCAACCCGCGGCGCGTGCTGCACGCGGTCCGCGACAAGTGGCCGGTCGTGCTGCACGGCGTCTCGCTGTCGATCGGATCGATCGATCCGATCGACGAAGATTACCTCGCACGGCTGGCGGCGCTCGTCGCCGAGGTCGAGCCGCCGATCGTCTCCGATCATCTGTGCTGGTCGAGCATCGGCGGACACTCCGCGCACGATCTGTGGCCTCTGCCATACACCGAACAGGCACTCGCGCACGTGGTGGCGCGCGTCGCGCACGTGCAGGAGCGGCTCGGGCGGAGGATCTTGCTCGAGAATCCGTCGAGCTACGTCACGTTCTCGGCGAGCGAGCTCACGGAGGCGGAGTTTCTCGCCGAGGTCGCGCGCCGCGCCGACTGCGGGATCCTGCTGGACGTCAACAACGTCTACGTGAGCTGCAAGAACCACGGCTGGGATCCGCAGGCGTATTTCGCCGCGATTCCCGTCGACCGTGTCGGCCAGATCCATCTCGCCGGCCATACGGATCACGGCACCCACCTGCTCGACACCCACGACACGCCTGTGCACGACGCGGTCTGGGAGCTGTACCGCGATGCGACGGTGCGCTTCGGCGACGTCGCAACGATGATCGAGCGTGACGACCACATCCCCGCGCTCGGTGAGCTCGTCGACGAGCTCGGCCGCGCACGCGAGATCGCCGCGCCGGCGCGCCTCGAGTGGCGAAGCCGCGGGGACCAGGACGACCAGCGCGAAGCACACGAGCTCGCGCAGGCGCAGGTGGCGCATGCATGACCTCGCCGAGATCCAGCGCCGGTTCTACGAGCTGGTCACGGCGGGCGAGGGTGCGATCGATCCGGGCCTGCTGGGCGGCTCGCGCCGGCTCGACGTGTACGCCGAGATGTACGTCGCGCGTCTCGTCGACGTGCTCGCCGACGACTATCCGAAGCTGCGCTCGGTGCTCGGCGCCGAGCCGTTCCAGACACTGGTCGCGGCCTATTTGCGGGCGCGGCCACCACGGTCGTTCACGATCCGCGACGCGGGCGAGGCGCTCGCCGCATATCTCGAGACGCGTGACGATCTGCCGCCGTGGGCCGCCGACCTCGCGAGGCTCGAGCGTGCCCGCGTGGAGGTGTTCGACGGGCCCGATCGCGAGCCGTCGACCCGCGAGGACCTCGCGCGGATTCCGATCGAGGAGTTCCCCGACCTCGCGATCGAGCTCGTTCCCTCGAGCGAGCTCGTCCCGATCGGCTGGACCGTCGACGACCTGTGGAGCGCGATCGAGGACGACACGACGATCGAAGCGCCGACGGAATGCAACCGTACCGTCCTGGTCTGGCGGCGGGATCTGGGCGTACTCCACCGTACGCTCGATGGCGACGAGGCGGAGCTCGTTCCATTCCTCGCGAGGCGAGCCACCATGGCGGCGCTGTCGGAGCGCCTGGTCGAGCTGGAGGTGGTGGGGCCGGAGACTCGGCTCGTCGAGCTGCTCGGGCGCTGGCTCGATGGGGCGGCGCTCGTCTGTTCGTGACTTCGCGGAGGGCTGGCGTCAGATCGCCAATCGGGCTCGAGCTGATTTCGATCGCCGTCGAGGATCGAGCTCGACCTGTTGGGCGGGACCTAAGTTGTCGCGGCGACCGGCCTAATTTTCGAGGCGGCGCCGTGTGTGGTGCACTACGCGGCGGGCGTCGACGTCGAGGTCTTCGGCCGATGGGGGGCGTGTGATCTCGGTGCGATCTAAGCGCACGGAAAGGAGGGCGAAAGCGCTCACCCGAGCGATTCGAGCGCGGCCGCGCGCGCTAAGTGTGCAACGAGAGATTTCGTACACTGCGCACGTTCTTGCAATCCCTCGCGTGGATGCCTCCCGAGCTTGCTACCAGCGTCGAGCGCGACGGTCGCGCGGCGGTGGTGCGTCTCGAAGGCGACCTGGTGGTTCCGACGGCGCGCGCGCTGTACACGCAGCTCCAGGATATCGCGCGGCGTCGTGACGTCCGCTCGATCGTGATCGACTTCGCGCGCGTCGGCCGGATCGACTCGTCGGGTGTCGCGGCGGTGTCGCTGGTCGGCCAGCAGGCGAAGCGCAGCGGGCGCACGCTCGAGCTGCGCGAGCTCGGCGAGCATCATCGCGCAGCCTTCGCGATGTCACCGCGCAAGGTCGAGGAGCCGCCGGCCGAGCCGCCGCCGACCTCCTTCGAGGCGCTGGGTGACAGTATGATCGCGACGTGGGATGGCGCGAAGGCGCTCACCAGCATCGTCAAGGACACGACCTATCAGGGAGTGCTCGTGGCCGGGCGGCGCAAGCAGCTGCCGGCCGGCAGCGTGGCGTCGCAGCTGTTCGAGATGGGCTTCAACGGGCTGTTCATCGTCAGCCTGCTCGCGTTCCTGATCGGCATGACGATGGGCTTCCAGGGCGTCACCCAGCTCGAGCGGTTCGGCGCCGGCGTGTTCGTCGCGGACATGCTCGGCCTGTCGATGGTGCGCGAGCTCGCGCCGCTGATGACGGCGATCATCATCACCGGGCGCACCGGTGCGGCGATCGCGGCGGAGCTCGGCACGATGAAGGTGCGCTCGGAGATCGATGCGCTCGCCACGATGGGCATCGATCCGAATCGGTTTCTGATCCTGCCGCGGCTGCTCGCGATCACGATCGCCGGTCCGGCGCTGACGTTGATCGCGATGTTCGTCGGCATGCTCGGCGGCATGCTGGTGACGTCGCTCGCGCTCGATCTGCCGGCGATCGCCTACTGGGGCCGAATCGCGGAGTCCGTGACCCTCGGCGACTTCGCGCACGGGCTGATCAAGGCCGTGTTGTTCTCGTGGATCATCGCGATCTCGGGCAGCCACTTCGGGATGCGCGCGACGGGTGATCCGAGCAGCGTCGGCCATGCGACCACGCGGACGGTCGTGGTCAGCGTGCTGTCGATCATCCTCGTCGACGCGGCGTTCGCCACCATCACCACGATCGCGGGAGGTGGTCCGTGAGCACGCTACTCGAGTGTCGCGATCTGGTGTGTGGCTACGACAAGCCTCTGCTCCAGGACGTCAACCTGACGGTGGGCGCCCACGAGATCGTGGTGCTGCTCGGCGGCTCGGGCTGCGGCAAGTCGACGCTGCTGCGCACGATCACCGGCCTGCTGCCGCCGCTGTCGGGCCAGGTGCTGGTGTTCGGCGAGTCGCTGTACGACCTGGCGCCCGAGGAGCGAAACCAGCTGTTGCGACGCACCGGGACAGCGTTCCAGCAAGATGCGCTGTTCGGCTCGATGTCGGTCGGCGAGAACATCGCGCTGCCGCTGCGCGAGCTCACCAAGCTGCCGCAGTCGATGATCAAGGAGATGGTGCGGATGAAGCTCGGGCTCGTCGGGCTCGGCGGCTTCGAGTCGCGCTTGCCGACCCAGCTGTCGGGTGGCCAGCGCAAGCGCGCGGCCCTCGCTCGGGCGACCATCCTCGATCCGCAGCTGGTGTTCTGCGACGAGCCATCGGCCGGGCTCGATCCGGTGGTCGCGGCATCGATCGACGAGACGCTCGTGCAGTTTCGCGACACGCTCGGCATCACGCTGGTGGTGGTGACACACGTGATCGAGAGCGTGCGCGCGATCGCGGATCGCGCCGTGGTGCTAGCGGGAGGGCGGGTCTGCGCGGCGGGGACGATCGCCGAGCTCGAAGCGAGCACCGCGCCCGAGGTGTACGGCTTCTTTCACCGTGTCCCAGTCGCGCCCCACGCGACGCCGACGACCAGAACGATCACGCGAGGAATTACATGACGACTCGAAGCCAGCGTGCCCGCATCGGACTGTTCACGATCCTCGCAGGCGCGTTGCTCGCGATCGTGTTATTCGTGTTCGGAGGGCTGCGGCTGTGGGGCGGGCGTGACCACTACACGGTGACGTTCGACGGCTCCGTGATGGGGTTGCAGAAGGGCGCGCAGGTCTACCTGAACGGCATCCGCGTCGGTTCTGTCGAGAACATCGAGCTCGCGCCACAGGATCTCGACAAGGTTCACGTCGAGATCGCGATCAAGGACGGCACGCCGATCCATACCGACACCCGCGCGATGCTGCAGATGGCCGGCATCACCGGGCTCAAGGTGATCGACCTGCGCAAGGGCTCGCTGGCCGCGCCCGTGCTCCCGCCGGGCTCGATGATCGCGCAGGGCGAGACCACGCTCGACAAGCTCGAGAAGCAGGCTGCCGATCTGGTCGATCAATCGACACAGCTGATGGGTCGCGCCAGCAAGGTGGTCGACAACCTGATCGCGGCCACCGATCCGATGTCCGAGATCGCGATCAACGCGAAGCACACGTCTGCGAACATGGCTGCCGCGAGCGCTGGGCTCGACGCGACGATCCGCGAGAACCGCGCGGGCCTCAAGCAGACCATCGCGAGCGTCGGTGAATCTGCGAAGAGCGCGCAGGCGATGATCGACGGCCAGATCGCCCAGATCCTGGCGAACGCCGGCGACCTGGTCGCCGAGATGAAGGGTGTGGTTCGCGATAACGGCGGCGCGCTACGCGCAGCGGTCGCGGATCTTCGCCAGGCGAGCCGCAGCTTCAAGGAGCTGTCTCGCGAGGTTCGCCAGAAGCCGTCGCGGTTGCTGTTCAGCGGCTCGCAGCGCGACAGGAAACTGCCATGAAGTCCAACCCGCCCACGCCACGTCCCTCGACCACCGGCCAAGACATCTCCGGTCCAGAGCTCGCGATCACCGCGTGGAAGAAGCTTCTACGCACGCTCGCCGGCCTCGCGATCGCGCTTGCACCGATCGCAGCGTGCGGCGGCAAGGTGCCCGACACGCGCTTCTATCAACTCTCCGCTCCGGCGACCGCCGCACCCCCGGGTGACCTCGTGATCGCGCTCGACGCGTTCGACACCGACGCGGGCTACGACGACGAACGCATGGTCTATCGCGCCACGCCGTACCGGATCGATTACTACCAGTACCATCGCTGGAGCGCGGCCCCCGGTACCATCGTCGGCAACTTCCTCGAGCTCGCGCTCGAGCGCAGCGGCGAGTTTCGCCAGGTCACGCGCGAAGCCTCGGATCGATCGCCGGTCGTCCTGCGCGGCCGCGTGCTCGCGATCGAAGAGGTCGACACGTCACCGACGCGCTGGCTCGCCCGGATCGTCCTCGAGCTCACGCTCACCGACTCGAAGACCGGCGAGGCGCTGTGGAGCGAGCAGTTCGAGGAGACCCAGCAGATGCGCGTGCAAAAGCCCGAGGGCCTCGCCGAAGCACTGTCGATCGCGATGGCGCGGATCGCGAAGCGCGCGACGCCGTCGATCGCCGACCACGCACGCAAGCACGCGCAGACCGCCGCGACCACGGCGACCGCACACGGCGCGCGCTAGGCGCTGGCGCATTCAGAACACCGATCGAGCGCAACGATGCGCCTCGGGGCCTACGAACTACGCGGTCATGGCCTCACCGAGAGCTCGATCGCCGACAGCACCGTGCCCGGCGCCGCCTCGATCTCGAGCGTGTTGACACCGCGATCTGCGACGCCTTCGAGCATCAGCGGTCCCGTGCCCTCGGCGACCTGACCGTTCCATCGCGCGATCGCCTTGCCGCTATGTTTAAGCTCGATCGGGATCCGGATCGTGATCACATCGCGGCGATTGATGCCGAACCGGATCTTCGCGAGGCCGCTGGTCATCTGCGCCCGGTTGCCGCCGAGGATCGCCAGCCCCGTCGTCGACGGAGGGGGCAGGGCGACGTGCACCAGATCGCGGCGCTTGTCGCGATCGCCGACGAGTGGCGGAAACAGCTCGCCGAGGTGATGGACGCCGACCAGTCGATCGTAGGCGTCTGCGCCGAGGTCGTGACGCAACGCAAACGCGAGCCGGACCGGAAACGTCGCGGAATCGGCGAGCTGACCCGCGAGCCAGCCACGCACGCCACCGACGCGTTGCTCCCAGACTCTTGCGGGCACGGTGCCACCGTTGATCCGCGCGGAGATCACCGAAGTGTCCGCGGTCAGCTCGACGTTCGCGATCGCGATCAAGATCGCGACGACGAAGCCGGCGGCGGCGACCACGCCGATCACGCGATCGCGGATCCTGCCGGCTCGACCGCGCTGCATCGCGCGCGCGCCGGCGGAGATCAGCGCGGCGGCACCGACGGCGAACACCACGTACGTCGAGTCGAACCGGCGCCCACCGTACGACCCGCCGGCCCACCAATCCCACGCCGCGCCGTTGATCTCTGCCTGCGCGAGCAAGCCGAGTAGCAGCGCGAGTGGCAAGCGTACGCTCGCGCGGGCGAACAGCACCACGCCGAGCACCATCGGCGCATACAGCGGCGACCACGGGAACAACCCGTTGCGCGACGAGAACAGCGTCTCGCTCCACGCCGGATCGTCCCACCGCATGAACTCGTCGCCCTGCGGTACGA
>JACCYD010001005.1 GCA_013696695.1 Deltaproteobacteria bacterium
CGCCGAGCCGTTGCCGTCGGCGGCGAGCCGATCGTGCATCGCCTGCAGCGAGAACGCGGCGTCGTTGAGCGCGATCGGGTCGAGCACGATCAGCGCCTGATCCGGCCGCGGTAGCGGCGCGGCGATACAATTGCCGGCCTGGCAGCTGTCGATCGTCGACGGGTCGCCGTCGATCTCGCAGGGCGTGCCGTCGTCGAGCGGGCTGAACTCGCAGGCGCCGTTCGTCGGGTCGGTGCAGACGTCGACCGTGCACGCGTTGCCATCGTTGCAATTCAAACCGCCGCACAGCTCGAGCCGACACTTCTGATCGCAGCCGTCGTTCGGCTCGAGGTTGCCGTCGTCGCACTCCTCGCCGATCTCCTGGATAAAGTTACCGCACGTCGCGGTGCTCGCCTGGCACAGGCCGTCGAAGCACACGCCTGCGTCGCCACCGGAGAGCGTGCACGAGCTGCCGAACTCCGCGAACGCGAAGCAGCGGCCGCTGAACCGATCGCATGCGCCGCCGAAGCAGTCGTTCGGATCGGGGTTGCACTCGAACGCGCAGTCGAGGCAGCCGGGCTTGCCAGCGCACTCGTCGTCGGCGCAGTCGAACAGCCCGTCGTTATCGTCGTCGATGCCGTTGTTGCACTCCTCGGGGAGCGCCGTGCCGATCGACAGCGTGAACTCGCCGCGATCGAAGCGGAACAGGCCGTCGATCACGATGTAGTAGGTGCCGGGCGCGGCGTTCTCGAACAGCATGCCGCTCGGGAACTCGAAGTTCTGTTTGCAGCCAAGCTCGGTACCTGCGCACTCGTCCTGGCGGATGTAGGCTACGGCGTTGAACGCCGAGCCGGCCGTCGACACGGAGAACGTCGTCGTCTCGGTGAGCTCGAGCTTGAAGACGCGCTCGGGGGCTTCAGATGGAACCTGATCGGCCGGCACTGGCTCGGGGGGCGGCTCGCCCGGGATCGGGCGCGGGCCACCGAGGTTACAGAGAGTGGGATGAAGCACGCTCTCGCCGCCCATGGTCAGGCCGCGAACCCGCTCGCCGAGCTTGATCGGCGACGGCTCGGCACAGGTCGCCGCGCCGGTGATGCCCTTCTCGACTTCGACGACGATCGAGGCCTTCGCGAGACCGCCGCGGCCGTCGGTAACGGTCACGGTCAGGGTGTTGGCCGCGCCGAACGGGCCAGCGATCCAGGCGGTTGCCGGATCGATCTTCGAGGTGAAGCCGAAGCCTGGGACGCTCTCCGACCAGTGATAGGTCAACGGATCGCCATCTGCATCGGTGGCGAGCACCGCGACGGCGACGGTCTCGCGGAACTGCGCGAGCGATCGCGACGCGAACAGCGTCGAGATCACGGGGGCCTTGTTCTTCTTCTTCTTGCGGTCCAGGTTCGATTCCGGATCGATCCCGCACTTCGGGAACATCGCGACCTGCGAAGACCGACCTTCATCGATCGCGATCGAGCTTGCCGTCAGGGTGCAGACGGTCTTGGTCGCCGAGATCAGCTCGAGCTCGACCTCGCGATCCGCACCGGCCGGGATCTGCGTGATCATGGCATCGATCACACCGTCCTTGAGGTCGACGACGCCGGTCATCACCTCGAAGTCGGGCCCCGAGATCCGATAGGCGGCGCGCTGGGCGCCGAGCTTGGCATCGGTGAGATGAAGATTGAGGGCGCCGACCCGCGAGGAATCGGTCGACGAAACAGAGGAGTCACCACAGGCCGTCAGCAGCAACGCCGCGACAGCCGTTCTCGACAAACGCATTAAGACACCACCGGTTAGTTAGTGTCGCGCTGCCGCAGCAAGAGTCACTCCGATGACACGGGACCGCAACTCGTCGAAACCACGGCCTCCGCAAATGAAACCGGACGGCTACTCGAGTTGCCAGGCCACCCGATTCGCCGCCCGTAGAACTCCTGCGACTGACCTACGCTGACAGCTGCAGCAACGCGTCGTCCAGCTCGTCGAGCTCGTTGAGACGGCGATCGACCTCGCGATCCATGTCGATGTCTTCCGTCGGGCAAGCGATGCGCTGCGCGATCAGCCGGATCAGCTCGTCGACCGCCTCGATCTCCTCCGCGAGCCGCTCGATCCGCGCGAGGCACGCTTCGCGATGACGCATCCGGCGCGCCTGGATCTCGCGCCGGCGCTTCGACCGCTTCGGGTCGATGGGCAGCGAGGCGGGCAGGTCGTGACTGCCCGCGAGGCGGAGGGCATCGAGGCAACGCTGGTGCGTGTTCGCGAGCATCGAGAAGTGCTCGAGCAACTCCTGGAGCTCGAACCGCGCGGACTCCGGAGGATCCGTGCGCTCCGTCTCTTCGACCAGTGATCGGAGCTCGAGGTACTGCTGGATCCGCACCGGCCCGGCGGGGCGCAGCAACCGCACGCGCCGACTCTCTCGCGCACACCGTAGGCGCGTCTGCGCCTCGCGATCGAGATGTCTGCGTACGAACCCGTAGCGCGTCGACGCAGCCACCAGCACGGCCACCACGAAGAACGCACCGAGTGCACCGACGACGCCGGCGAGTCCGACGCCGACACAACTCGCGAACACGGCCGCGGAGATACAGACGGGGCTGACCACGGCACCGCGGATGTACGACAGCGCCGAGTACGACGCGGTCAGCTGGGCAGGCGGCACGAGGACGAGGCCAAGCGGACGAGCAACGGGCTGCATGGTGTTCGCAGCTACAACCCGTGTGCCACGCGAGAATCGGATTCGGCGACAGGTCGATCTTCGTCGGTGGTCGCCGCCGCCACACCGCGCGTCGCCGCGCGGAGGCCTTCATTCGCGGCGTAAACCCATTAAGCTCCTTGGTTCCCGCCCGTGAGCGCCACCCCCGCATCGACCGTTCGTTGGACGCCCGCTGAAGGCTGGCTGATCGTCGAGCTCGCGAAGCGATCGCTGAGCGCGACGGTCGACGGCAACACCCAGCCATTTCGTCTCGACGTCGCAAACACCGAAGATCTCGCGCTCGCGCTGGATTTCGATGTCGCGACGATCACACTGCAGCTCGATCTCGAGCACTCGTCGGGGCATCGCTGGCGCGGACATTGGCTGCTGGAGCTGTCCCGCGGCGACGAGCGCTGGGTGCTGAGCGCCGAGACACCGGTGGTCACGATCACCGACGCTGACCGAGGACAGATCCACGCGCGTCCACGCCTTCGCCACCGGGCGCTCGCGCGCGAGCTTGCCGACGGTGTCGAGACGGTTCCGATCAAAGACGTCGCGTGTCATCGCTACACGCGACAGTCGACCGTGAGATCGCAGGAGAGCGAGCTCGCACCGTGGGCTGCACCCACCGAACGTGAAGCGGCGCCGTGGTGGGAGCTCGATCTCGCGAAGTCGCTCTACGTGCCGTGGTTACGCATCGATCTCGACGCGCCACCGGCGGGCACGCGCATCGTCGTTCGCGCGTACGCGTTCTTGTCGCCGGCGCTCGAACCGCCTGCCGACAGCATCGTGTTCGAGGCCTACGCGGAGCAAATAGCGGTGCACGCTGGCCGCGTCGCGATCGCGATCGCCGAGGCCACGGTCGCCCGGTACATCCGGATCGAGCTCGTCGCTGCCGGCGAGCCCGTCGCGCTCGTCGTGACCTCGGCCGAGGTGCTCGCCGCCGAGCTGGTCGCCGACACGCTCGAGGCCACGTTGCGGCGCAGCTTCGCCGTGTTCTGCGATCGCCCGTTGTTCGTCGAGCGCGATGGCACGCCGATCGCGACCTACCGCGAGATCTGGGATCGTGCGATGGCGTTCAGCCGCGGGCTCGCAAAGCGCATCGAGCCGATCGCCGACAATGCGGAGGCGCCATCGCTGCTGCGAGGTCGCGGCGTGCTCGCCGTGATCACGCGCAGTCGTCCCGAGTGGTTGATCGCCGATCTCGCCGGGCTGGTGCGCGGCTACGTCAGCGTGCCGCTGTCGCCCGACGAGTCTGACGAGCGGCTCGCCTTCGTGCTGTCGCGCGCGCCTGCCACGTGCATCGTGTGCGAGCGTGCAGATGCCGCGCGGTTCGCCAAGCTCGCGCCGGCCGCGCTGATCGTCGCATGCGACG